>NZ_LZHP01000061.1:0-9229 GCF_001690605.1 Gilliamella sp. Nev6-6
ATAAGATAAAAATAAAATTTATAAAAATTAATTAGATACTAATCCATATGTTAAATAGGGGTAACAATATAGACAGCTTAAGTGTTGATGTTAAAATTGACTGGAAGCCTATACAACAAGGTGGAAAAAAGGCAATTCCAATAAATATAAAATATTATGTAATTACTCAGCCAATGAAAGGTAAAAGTGGTGATATGTCATCTTGGTCATTAGTGTTAAATGTGCAACGTTGCGAACTATTAGAACCCGACCAAAGAGTTGGCTTTGGAAAAGCCTATTTTTTAGTAGAGGATGCACCAAGTTTTTTACTCGAAAAAGGATTTACAATGAATATTTATGAAGGTTATAAGCTAGTTGGCAAGGTTGAAGTGCTTCAACTTCTTCAACTTCTTCAACTTCTTCAGCTTTTAAACAATAATCGACAATATTATTATAAACGCTAAAATATTTAAGATGTTATCTGTATGGCAATGGTTAATAGCGGTCTTTAAATATTCGACTGCTGCCTTTTAATTAAAAATAGAGGGGATATGAATACAAAAGAAATACAAACAAAATACGGTATTATTTATACACGAAATGCATTAATTTTATCTGAGGTTAAATTAGAATGTTATCCATTTACCTTGGTTGTTGATACGTCATTGTCATTGGCAGGTTGCAAACCAGAGATTTTAAATGTTCCTGAAGTTAAAGTGACATTTATGTTTAATGATATTGACCGTTTGTCTATTTATGAAATAGATGAGTATCCCTACGAAAAATATTCAAAATCTAGTTTTGATTTAGTCGATGAAGTTCATAAAGCAGGTAAACAACGCATAATACTTAGCACTTATGATCATATTTTTGATGTAATTGGTAGGTATGAAATCAAATATTATTAATCTATAACATAAAACCGATTATTTACCTAAATCACCTTACTAAACATGGCAAAGCGCTGAAAATACAAGTATTCAGCATAACTAATCTAGGTTTATTGTTAAAAAAATAACAAAAATAGACTAAAAAAAGGTTACATAGAATAAAAAATAATCTTATCTTAGCTAAAAAATACCTTTATTTTTCGGTTTTTTAATACTTTCTAAAGGAATTTAGGTAAATATCATGGAGCTTGCTGTTAGTCGTATTGCTTTAATCATCAATCGCTTTATTCAATATCCCTTTTTTGTCTTTTATAAGTTAAACGGGTTTTTAGCTTTGTTGGTTTTATTGCGCAATGCAAGGAGCAGATTATGCTAGCTATGCCACTGTCTCAATGGCGCACGATTACCGCTACCTCTGCCATGCCTTTGTATGCCGTACTTTCTAACGTCAGTGATGCGCAAGCGGTTAAAAACTACTATATCACTGATGGCTCACAAACGCCCTATGGTCTTTATAGTGGTACTCCTTACGAGCACTGGTTTTCTGTTATGCCTATGCTAGTGAGACTTGATGAGCATAGCCCCTTTTTAGATTGGATTAATAACACTGAGCACAAAGACTGGGGCTGGCTGGCACGCTCTCATTTACCCTTTGCAGACATCTGCGCCCATTTACGGAGCTTAACCCAGGCCATTATGCCCGATGGTGAAACGGTATTTTTTCGCTACTGGGATGGCGAATATTTGTCAATCATGCTTGATTATTTTACTGATAGCTGGCAAGACGTGCTGCCTGCTTTTGCTTTTTACTGGATTAATCATCAATCACATGTAGTGCATGTACCCGTTGAGCAAGCGGTGCAAACTTCGCCTTGGTGGCAGGTGCCAGAATCATTAATAAAAAAATTGGTAACCGATAAAGAGGATCTGCTATTAGAGAATATCTTACAAACGTTACAAGAAAGTTATCCGAAAATATATTGGGCCTATCGACATGATATTTTAGAGAGAAAAGTTAAACGTTTATTACAATGTAATCAGGGTAAAAGTGACGTTTGGAATTTCATTTTACAACAACTTCAATCATAGGATAACAAAATGACAGAGGACATCATTGCTCCCCCCTTATCAGAGCCTGTTATCACACCCGATGTACAAGCAGAAGCCAATAAAGTCATAAATGAGGTTATTACTGATTTTAAAAATTGCCTTAATGACTACAAATCACTAACCGATACTAGATTTATCGGACGCTTTTTTGATATGGATCAGCAAATTAAGGTGGGTGATATGGAAATTATTCAAAATGTCCAAAGTCGCGCACGAATGGATGGGGTGACCACCTGCCCATTAAGCGGCGAGCTGGTTATCATACATACGTTTCAAACCGCAGGTAAAACCATTCCAATCCCGAAAACCAAATACCGGGTATATGAGGTGGAATCAGGTTATATATGGGATAGTGATAATTACGTCAGCGAAGGTAAATTAGATGATAATGGTAAAGCTGTCTTAAAATTAAAGCCAAATCAAAAATATAAAATTATGTTTTATCCCAATCTTACAAAAAAAGATTTAGACAAGCTCTATGCTTCTTATGATGGTTTAATCAGTCAATGTGCAGATTGGTTAGAAAAAAACTGGAATAATCGGCAAAAGCAAGAATGGGAAGCTTATATTGCTAATGGTGCATCAATAGATTGGGTCGAGGCATGTAAAGAGTTTGCTGATGGTATCTGGACGACGTTAAAAGACATTTGGAATTTAGTGTGTAAATTATTTGATATATTTTGCCATCCTTTAGAAAATGCAAAAAAACTGAAACAACTTATCGGTGATGGCGCTGAAAAGTTAATTCAAATGTATGATGAACATAAAGATGAAATAGGCGATATGCTAATGATGCTTAAAGATGAAGCCATGCTATTTATCTTTTTTAATGCAACTTGGTGTCTTTTCAAATTGTTAACCCCCGAACAATTAGTTAACTTTAGTGCCAAAATTGTAGGGCAAGTATTAACCGAAGTGATTATTGCTATTATTTTACCGGGCGCAGTTCTAAAAAAAGGATTTGATATAGCAATGAACTTTGCTTGATAAGAAGGATTATAATAATGAAAAAAAAGGTAGCAAGCACATCAACTAAAGAGCTTATTGAAGCGCTAGAAGAGTTAACCGACATCGCTAAGCAAGCATGTAAAAAACATGTCAAAGATAACCATGAAATAATTCACAGTGGTGGCGTGGATGTTAATGCACACAAAACGGCAACAACCCATAGCAATGCAACGGGTGTAACTGAACATGGCAGCGTTGCTTCATCGGGGGGGAATCCACAGACAAAAATAGAAAATGCATCGTCACATATCACCGACACCCCAGAGGCCGGTAAAAATGCCAAAGGGCAGGCGGTTTCTTCTGATAAACAGACGCCTCATGATGGTGACCCCATATCGTTATTAACTGGCGAAGAGCTATTATCGGTTGAAGATGGTCACTTAACGGGTATCGTGCCTTTTATTTGGCAACGTTTTTATCGTACCAGTGCTGTTGAATTACAGCAAGGATTGGGCTATGGCTGGTCGCACTTTTTAAGTCAACATTTGGTATTTAACAACGATAGCATCACATGGTTAGACCATGAAAATCGCCAAGTTAGCTTTCCCTATCCAACCGAAAAATACACACAGAGATTAAATAGCTTATCAGAAGCCATGTTGTGCCAAGGTGAACAAGATAATGAGTTTATCATTGTTCAATCTAATCAACCTTTTTTAGTGTTTAAACGTGCAAAAGAGGGGACAACAGCTTGTTTGAAACGCATTATAGACAAGCATAACAATGCCATTAAGGTTATTTATAACGCCAATCGGCTACCTTCTGCCATTTTATCACCCGCAGAGCAACCGACGCGCAAGTTAGTCTTTATTTATGAAAATGAAATAGACGCAGCGACTAATGAAAATAACCCAAGCACCCCGAATACTAATATAAATTTAATCCAACAAGTTGAATTACACACCCGAGTCGCACAAGAATGGCAGCGTGTTTCGGTGCTAGCAAAGTACACTTATAACACGCTTTACCAACTTGTTGCGGTGACGAATGCCGCAAATGAGACCGAGCACTATACTTATGATGATAAGCATGTTATTCAATCACGGGTCATGGCGGGTGGGGCAACCTTTTATTGGGCATGGCAAAATGAAGGTAAGCAGGCACGCTGTTTACGGCAGTGGGCGAACTTTCCTCAATTGGATAGTCAGTATCAATGGAATGATGAAGAAAACAGTGTCACGATAATCCACCAAGATGGCAGTAAAAGTTATTATAAGCATAATACCCATGGTAAATTAATCCAAAAAATATCTGCGGCGGGTCATGTACAAAGCTACGAATATAATGATAAAGGGCAACTGACAGCTGAAATTGATGGCGAAGGTCATATTACCTATTATGATTATTCCCCCATCACTGGCGCGTTAGATACCATCACTTATCCCGATGGGCATAGTGTTCATTATGACTACTTGCATGGGGAAATTTATACCCTCACTCAGGGTGATAAAGAGACTTACCAACAATGGCGTTTTCGGCGTGATAGCCAAGGGAACTTACTGGAGCTAATCGACCCTCAAGAGCGCAGCACGGTATATCAATATAATGCTCAAGGTAAGCCCATTTTTATTCAATATCCTGACCAGAGTCACCAACGTTTAGTTTGGTCAGAGCAAGGGGAATTATTAGAGGATAACTCTTCAATTCAAGGTTTACGCCAATTTGGCTATGATGCTATTGGTCGCTTAGAATGGGAAAAACAACAAAACGGCAGTACCACACACTACCGTTATGATGCGTTAAATCGAATTACCCAAATTATCTTACCCAATAACACCACCCGTGAGTATCGCTATAATGCTTATGGTAAAGTGATTTGGTTTAAAGATGAAATGGGCAAAATCACCCAATATGATTACGCCGCGCCGTTACACCTACTCACCCAATTACACCAACCTAATGGTGAAAAACTGGCTTTCCAATACGATAATGGGCATTTACAGATTAGTCAAATCACCAATCAAAAAGGGGAGCATTATCAATTTCGTTACACAGCTGATGGATTATTAAGTGAAGAAATTGGTTTTGATAATATAAAAACCACGTACCATTATAATAAAAACAACCAACTTATTGCCCGTTGTGAATACGGAGATGAACATCAATCTGAGCCATTTATTACCCGATATGAGCGTGACAGCCTTGGGCGATTAATTCAAAAAATATTACCGGATGGAAATATTGAGCACTATGAATATGATACTATCGGTCGCTTGATAGCGGTAAAAGATAACGAGAATGTATTAGGTTGGGAATATAACAAAAGTAATCAACTCACAGCCGAACACCAAAACTGGGCGACTATCCGCCATCGCTACGATGAAAACACCGGCTTACTCAATGGCACTAAACTGCCCGATGGGCAATGGTTAGAATATCATTACAATCAGGGTCAGCTACTGGGAATGACACTCGACCACCAGCCATTAGCCGCTTTTCGTTGGGATAAACAAGGGCGAGAGTGTGAACGTCGTCAAGGTAATGGACTAGTTAACCGTTACCAGTATGACCCGCTAGGGCAACTTATTGCCCATCAACGTTATCATGGTTATGATATCAGCACCCAAACCTCGCCAACGCCAATTTGGCAACAGCAATATCACTATAATCCTAACGGACAGCTTGCCGAAATCACCGGACATCAGCCACGCCGTTATCGTTATGATAACGCTGACCAGTTACACACCGTGACTTACCCTGAGGTCAATCCCGAACAGCATCATGCTGAAAAAGTCGAGCAGTTTGATTACGACCCAACGGGCAATAAAATCAGTGAAACCCAAGCGCTAGCTCCCACGCCTTTTCATGCCAATATTGCCAAAGGCAACCGGTTAACCTTTTTTAGTGATAAACACTTTGAATATGACCGCTTTGGTAACCTAATTGCCGAAAAACGCGGAAAAGACCACAGCCTAGTTACCCACTATGAGTACGACTGCCGGCATCGACTTATCAAAGTGATTAAACCGACGGGGCTTATCATCACCTATACTTATGATGCCTTTAACCGTCGTACCAGTAAAACCGTAGATGGTAAAACTACCGAGTTTATCTGGCAAGGTAGTAAACTTATTGCCGAGACCGATAACGATAAACATTGGCAAAGCTACCTTTACGAGCCAGACTCTTACCGTCCCTTAGCCCTTGTGCACGGCAATGCCCAACAAGATAATATCAAACTCTACTGGTACCAAAACGACCACCTCGGCACACCCATTGCCCTCACCAGCAACATGGGTGACACGCTCTATGAATGCCAGTATAATGCCTATGGACAGATAATAAACGAAACCTACCATCAGGAGGGTACCCAAGCCCTACCTGATAACCCATTAAGGTTCCAAGGGCAATATTATGATGAAGAAACAGGGCTTCATTATAACCTAAACCGTTACTATGACCCATTTACCGGCAGATATATCACCCAAGACCCACTAGGTATACTGGGTGGGTTAAATAGTTATCAATATGCCAATGGCGATCCGATAAATTGGATAGATCCGTTAGGGTTGATTAAGGTTGAAAATAATGGGTTTGAGGGGGTTATTGGAAAGGGGACGAATGGGAATAAAATAGGAAATCTTGAACCAGGAAATCCAGCAAGTACAAGTATTTCAAGAGATGGCGATCGTTTGGTTTTAAATCAAGGGCAACTACCAACTTGTGGGCCGAACTCTTGCGCAATGGTTATGGACACTGCTGGACTAAAATATGATTTAGGAAAATTGGTCACAGATGCAAAAGTTACGACTAATGGTGCAAGAATGAATGACCTTGCTACAGCAATGCGTAACCAAGGATTATCCGATGCGAAGTTCACAGCAAAAATTTCAATTGAAGACTTGGCTTTAGCCACATCAAAGGGAAATCCTGTAATTGTAGCAATGAAATTAGATCGGGGTGGCCATGCTGTTGTTGTTGATGGTATTACAGTAAGAAATGGTCAACAAGTTGTTGCTATAAGAGACCCTGCATTAGGTCGACAATATTTTACCCCATTAAATGAGTTTAAAGAAAAATTCATGGGGCAAGCTATTATAACAAATTCCCCAAAATAATAAGGAATAGAAATGAATATTGATTTAAGTTGGTTATCCAGACAATCAGGAGGAAATAAATACCTTTTAGGATATTTATTTATATCAACAAAAAATAATGATCTGTTTGGTTTTATTTCGAATGTGAGTAACATTCAGGAAGTTAAAGAAAATAGAAAAATATTTCTAACAGAACAAGCTATAACTCAGATAATGGAGCAAGATGAAACTTTTGGAGCCTTAGTCGGCGGAGAGTTTTTATATTTTGCAATGCCTATTATTATAGAAGCTCTCAAAGTATTTCAAGTTGAAGATAAGATATATCTGGATAAAAATAGTATTATTATTCTGTATGAGAATGATGATACACAGAAAATCCTTATTTAAGGATAACCTCACCTAACAAGTGGGGATCTTTTTTTATTGGAATGGCAACACATATTCAAACAAAAAAATTAAGGGATAAGTGTTTTTTAAATTCAACAGAAAGCAAGTAGCCTAACGAAGAATGTAATCGATTATTATCATACCAATAGGCATAAGCCGAAAAAGCGCGTTATAACTCAGTCTCAGTCATTGACTGACTCAGCAAATAAATTTATGTATTTGCAGTTTTTTATTTGGCAACGTCACAAGGAAAATCATTCAATTATTCACATTAATCCAAATACAATACCATCAGGTATAAATAGATTTAAATTTGAATTTTGGAAAAATAAGGCAGTAAGCTATGCAAAGTAAAATAACACCTAACGATGTTAAAAAATTAATTGATCTTAATTCACATATTATTAACTTTGGTTCTCCCGATAATGCACCTAGTAGCGAGTGGATAAATAAAGCAGAAAGTTATCTTCATGTTAATTTCAGTGATTCATACAAATGGTTTCTTGCTGAATATGGAGGTGGAGATATAAATGGAGAAGAGATTTTTAGTATCTATGAAATGGACTTTGAAAATGCTATAGGAGGAGACATAGTTTATAACTATATAATTGATATCAGAGATAATCTCCATGATAAAAATGAAATAGTTGTAAGTAGAACTGATTTTGGAGAAGAATTTTATTTTAATTACAATAAAAGTTATAAAAATGAATGTCCAATTTATTTACGTTTAGGCAAAGAAGCTGGTAAGATTTATACCATTAATTTTTATGAGTTTTTATATAAAAGGATAAAGGATTTGATAGATTAAATTATTATTTAAATATAACTGCCACTTACACAGTGAGTCTGTGATTATACAGTACAGTTTTATCTAAGAGGGGAAATAAATATGCTAAGGTTAAAAAAATAGTCAGGCTACTAGCATTATAACCCAAGCACCCCGCCGACTAATATAAATTTAATCCAATAAGTTGAATTACACACCCAAGTCGCACAAGAATGGCAGCGTGTTTCGGTGCTAGCAAAGTATACTTATAACACGCTTCACCAACTTGTTGCGGTGACGAATGCCGCAAATGAGACCGAGCACTATACTTATGATGATAAGCATGTTATTCAATCACGGGTCATGGCGGGTGGGGCAACCTTTTATTGGGCATGGCAAAATGAAGGTAAGCAGGCACGCTGTTTACGGCAGTGGGCGAACTTTCCTCAATTGGATAGTCAGTATCAATGGAATGATGAAGAAAACAGTGTCACGATAATCCACCAAGATGGCAGTAAAAGTTATTATAAGCATAATACCCATGGTAAATTAATCCAAAAAATATCTGCGGCGGGTCATGTACAAAGCTACGAATATAATGATAAAGGGCAACTGACAGCTGAAATTGATGGCGAAGGTCATATTACCTATTATGATTATTCCCCCATCACTGGCGCGTTAGATACCATCACTTATCCCGATGGGCATAGTGTTCATTATGACTACTTGCATGGGGAAATTTATACCCTCACTCAGGGTGATAAAGAGACTGGTATGTCCACACTTTTTAGTACCAAAAAGATAAGGTCATAGATTCATTTTATATTCAATGGGTGACTGGTAATTTAAAGACGAATGAAGCCTGTTGTAATTAAACCAATCCACATAGTGATTAAATTGCAACCTGAGTTGTTCAAGTGAATCAAAAATCGTGTTTGACACAAATTCAGTTTTCACCGCTTTAAATGTTGCTTCAGCCACAGCATTATCATAAGGGCATCCCTTATGGCTTAATGAACGCTCAATGCCAAATTCCTTTAAACATTCAT
>NZ_LZHP01000062.1:0-28572 GCF_001690605.1 Gilliamella sp. Nev6-6
GGCTAAAATTTGCTTATTCTTTTTTATCGCTGATGAAGTCAATGCTTCTACTTCTCCTTTTTCCAAAACCACTAAACAACGCCCGCATACGCCAGCCCGACAAGAATTGGGTAGGGCAATATGCTGTTGTTCAAGCTGTTCTAAAATAGTTTGTTGATTATTACCTATAATTTTCTGATTTTTATAAGTAATAGTGCAAGGCTGAATGTCTTTTTGTGCTTTTTTAGGAAGATTTTTAAGGTAGTTTTTGGCTGTTTGTCGTTCAAGTATTTCAATTTTATCACCGATAGACACCGTTCCACTGTTTCGGGTAATCATATTCATCCCAAAATCAATGTCACCTTCTGAATCAGAACGAAAATGTGCTAATGTTGTTAAAGGTTCATTATTGTGTAGTGCTTTTGCTGAATTGACATTGAAAGTGATTAATACACAACGAGTACAAGGTTTTACAATATCAAAAATCACCTCGCCAATTTTAATGGTCTTCCATCCATCTTCAGCAAAAGGCAATGCGCCATCAATAACAATATTGCCTCGAAATTGTCGAATATCCAATTTTTCAGGGCAATGTCGCTCAAGATAATTAAATGAAGCTTGATTTAACAACAAATAAGGATAACCATCAGCAAAGCTAACTGGCACATCAGGATAGCGCTTGGTTCGACGATTTAATTGTTTGCCGATCCAGCGTAATTGAACATCTTTTTGAAGGAAATGACTAAAAAATTGATTCACTTTAATTGGCGCAATATGTGATGTAAAGTGATTTCCCCAAACTTCTGTAGCTTCGTTACTTTGCGAAAATTCATCAAAATTAATTGCTATCGACTCATTGGTTGGTAATGAAGCTTCTATCTGATTATCAATTATTGTCGTTTTAACTTTTAAAAGTTCAGGATACCGCCTTGCAGTAATAAATGTACCATCTGGTTCACTTAGCATTAAAATGCGATCATGTTCAAAACCACCATCAACACATTTAGCATTAGCTAACGCAATACCTTGCATTGACTTAATTGGGTAGATAAAGAGCTGGTTAACGGCAATCATAAAGTTAAGCATTTAATTAGTTTTTCAAAATTATAGCGTTAATCATTTCGAATTCATACATTGAAACACAAAATGCGATAAATTGGTTCAATTTTACACAAAATCCCGATAACTAATATCAACAACATAATAATACGTTTTACCGTTTGGCGTAATGACCGATATTTCATCATCAATTTTATGCCCTATTAGCGCTCTTGCTACAGGGCTGTTAATCGATATCCAATTTTTTTTAGGATCAAATTCATCCGTTCCTACAATACGATAAATATGTAGATTTTCTTTTTCATCTTCTAATTTTACCCATGCACCAAAAAATACTCTGCCTTCCTGTTTTGGATTAGGATCGACAATTGTCAGTGATTCTAATCGTTTAGTTAGAAAACGAACCCGCCTATCGATTTCTCTCAACCTTCGTTTGCCATAGATATATTCGGCGTTTTCACTGCGATCGCCAAGGGCCGCTGCATCAGATACTGCTTGGGTAACTTTAGGCCTTTCTTCTTTCCACAAATATTTTAATTCGTGTTCGAGCGCTAAATACCCTTCTCTTGTTATATAATTTGCTGTTCGCATAATTTAACGTCCTTTTCATTTTATTTTATGTATTTTAGTGTTTAATCGAGTATTTAATATGTATTTCACATGTTTTTGTTGTTTTTGATTTAAATTGTGTCGCAAAGATAAAAACAAGGTTTTGTTATGGTTTTTCGTTTTTTTCTTCTATTAATGATAAATGGTTTACCTAATAATTATATTAAGTTATGTGCACTACATAAATAGGTTTAATTCAACAATCATTGAAATTCAATAACAGATTTTATATAACTTGAAATTATTATTAGGTATTAATATGGCTACACGGTACCAATTAGCTTTTAACTTAGCTTTTTTTGTAAGTTTTTTCTCAACAGAGTCTTTAGCATTATCGGCTGTTACCACTAATGTTATTGAAGGACACAGCCCTCGCTTTATTACTTCGATTGAAAATAGTATTGAATCGAATGCTGAATTTGATTATTTTGGTGTTACCTATGATGGAAAAACTTATTTTAATACAAACGATTTGGATTCTGCACTAGGCATTAATATTGCGACTAAAACTCCAGTGAGTTTGAAATTATCCTCTGCAATCAAACAACCTCAAAATACAGATGTAATAGATGTTGATGGTGATGGTGATATTTCTTTATCAGAAGATACAGCCCATCCTCTTTCTCTAGTATGGTATTATGAAGATTCAGATAACAATGAGGTTAAATTAACAGCAGCTCAGACAACAACGACATTTAGTACATTATTGAAAAATGGTATTTACCCATATATTAAAGTAAGTGGCTCTGTTTCTTTGAATACAAAGTATGGTGTGCCAAACTCTCAGAATTACCCAGATAATAAGATAGCCATAACTAAGACTCCTTATCGAAGATTTCATATCAAAATAGGTGGCGAAGCAATTAAATATGCCAGCCCAAATATATCTTATGCTGGTGGAGGCTATACCTATGGCGATAAAAGCATTTTTGACCCAACAACTAACAATGGTCATGTACCACAATCTGATTATTTAGATAATTTCCCATCAACAGGTGCAAATGGGCTTTATTTCTATTTAGTGACCAATGGGATAGATAATTCATTAGATACAACAACATGGGCGGTAAAAACATCAAATGTTGATGATAGTTCGCTTAATGCAATTACCGCAAGCATAGAAAAAACAGAAGCTCCAAGCTCAAAAGGATTCAAAGTTTATGATAACAAGAATATGGTGCTTGTCACGTTAAAAGATCCTGACTCATCAAGTAAAGGTGAAGATAAAGCTACAGCACCAACAGCCAACTTACCTGTTGATATTGAATTAATTGGCACAACAAAACAGGGTGTAAAGCTCATTTATAAATTTAGAATAACGCAGTGGTTTATTAATCGAGGGGATTTTGTTGCTTGGCCTGCTCAGCAAAAAGAGTGGTGTGAAGGGTTAGGCAATTATCGACAAGCAAATGTTAGGGATTTGAGTAATGCTAGGTTAAATAGTTTAAGTGATAATTTTCATCCTCATCATAATTATAAAAGAGCTGTTCACCAAGGATTGCTTACTGAATGGGGAGCAATGGCGTATTTTTCAGGGGCTAATTTTTATAATCAAACTTATGGTTGGACGAGTGGAATTTCACCAAGTAATGGCAATGTTATTTATGTAAATATGAATACTGGAGCATTGTATGATAATAAAGTGACGACTAAGGAACCAAGTTATGATTATTATGGGATATGTGTTGCTAAATAAAATGGTGAGTTTAATTATCAGTTTTATTTAATATTCTTTTACGCAATAAGAATTAATGATAAGTCGTGCTATTTTTAGATAACTGATCAAATTCGTTAAATTGCAACAAAAACGAAGATAGGTATATAATTACCGCATGTTAAAAAATAGATAAAATAACCATGATTAATAAACAAATTAGCCATATTATAGCTAGTGAGCTGACGGTAAAACCAGAGCAAGTTTTAGCT
Organism: Gilliamella sp. Nev6-6; assembly: GCF_001690605.1. Classification (NCBI taxonomy): domain Bacteria; kingdom Pseudomonadati; phylum Pseudomonadota; class Gammaproteobacteria; order Orbales; family Orbaceae; genus Gilliamella; species Gilliamella sp. Nev6-6. The sequence continues at coordinate 3,574 of NZ_LZHP01000062.1, forward strand.
GCAATCCAATTATTGGATGAAGGTAGTACCGTTCCATTTATTGCCCGTTATCGAAAAGAGGTGACAGGAGGCCTTGATGATACTCAATTACGCACTTTAGATAGCCGATTGAGCTATTTACGTGAACTTGAAGATCGCAAACAAACGATTTTAAAGTCAATTGAAGAACAAGGTAAATTAACACCAGAATTAAGCCAAAGTATCATACAAACGTTAAGTAAAACCGAACTTGAAGATCTTTATTTGCCTTATAAACCTAAGCGTCGTACTCGTGGTCAAATAGCTATTGAAGCGGGTCTTGAACCATTAGCTAATGACTTATGGCACAATCCAATACTTGATCCTGAAATTGAAGCGGAAAAGTATATCAATTCGGACAAAGGTATTGCGGATACTAAATCTGCATTAGATGGCGCACGCTATATCTTAATGGAGCGATTTGCTGAAGATGCAGCATTACTGGCAAAAGTACGGCATTATCTTTGGAATAATGCGCATTTAGTTTCACAAGTGGTTAGTGGCAAAGAAGAAGAGGGCGCAAAATTTCGAGATTATTTTGCACAAAGTGAACTTATTTCAAAAGTGCCGTCTCATCGAGCTTTAGCGATGTTTCGCGGTCGAAATGAAGGCTTTTTACAACTTTCAATTAATGCTGATCCTCAATATGAAGAAGCACCGAAAGAAAGTTATTGTGAACAAATTATTACCGATCATTTAGCGATACATTTCAATAATGATCCTGCTGACAAATGGCGTAAAGCTGTTATTAATTGGGCATGGCGTATTAAAATTTTAATGCACATGGAAACCGAACTTATGACGACCCTACGTGAACGCGCCGAAGAAGAAGCGATTAACGTATTTGCCGCTAACTTGCATGACATGTTAATGGCTGCGCCAGCGGGTATGAAAGTCACGATGGGGATGGATCCTGGATTAAGAACAGGGGTTAAAATTGCGGTTGTTGATGCGACAGGTAAATTAGTCGCAACTGAAACAATCTACCCACACACAGGGCAAGCCGATAAAGCCGCTATGATAGTTGCAGCGTTTTGTATTAAATATCAAGTCGAATTAGTTGCTATTGGCAATGGTACTGCATCGCGCGAAACAGAACGCTTTTATCTTGATGTTCAAAAAAAATATCCAGAAGTTAAAGGGCAAAAGGTCATTGTTAGCGAAGCTGGAGCATCAGTTTATTCTGCATCTGAGCTTGCAGCACAAGAGTTCCCTGATCTTGATGTGTCGATCCGTGGTGCGGTATCAATTGCAAGGCGCTTACAAGATCCATTAGCCGAACTTGTTAAAATTGATCCTAAATCAATTGGCGTTGGTCAATACCAGCATGATGTCAGCCAAACGCAGCTTGCTAAAAAACTTGATGCCGTGGTTGAAGATGGTGTAAATGCGGTTGGTGTGAATTTGAATACTGCTTCGATGATGTTACTTGCGCGTATTGCTGGGCTTAATAAAGTTATTGCCAAAAATATTATTGATTGGCGTAATGAAAATGGTCAATTTACTGATCGTAAACAATTATTAAAGGTATCGCGCTTAGGTCCTAAAGCCTTTGAACAATGCGCTGGTTTTTTAAGAATTATGGATGGTAAAAACCCACTTGATGCATCAGCGGTTCATCCAGAGGCTTATCCTGTTGTTGAGCGAATTTTAGAAAAAAATCATAAATCTTTAAAAGAAATTTTAGGTGATACAAATTACTTAAAGTCCCTTAAAGCGATAGATTATGTGGATGACCATTTTGGTGTTCCAACCGTCACAGATATTATTAAAGAGCTAGATAAGCCAGGGCGAGATCCAAGACCTGAATTTAAAACAGCTCAGTTTGCTGATGATATCGAAACAATGGAAGATCTAAAACTGGGTATGATTATGGAAGGTACAGTAACCAATGTTACTAATTTTGGCGCATTTGTTGATATTGGCGTACACCAAGATGGCTTGGTACATATTTCAGCATTATCAAACAAATTTGTTGATGATCCAAGAACTGTTGTAAAAGCTGGTGATATTGTTAAAGTGAAAGTGATTGAAGTAGACATTCCTCGCAAACGTATCGCTTTAACCATGCGTCTTGATGAGCCTGCTTCATCAACTAAACAGGAGGATAATCGATCTTCTAAAAGTTGCTCATATACCAACAAACAAAATAATACGCCATCATTAGGCAACAGCGCGATGGGGAACGCATTTGCTGCAGCGTTTAAAAACAATAAATAGGAAATATATTACAAATTAAGGGACGGTTGTCCCTATTTTTTTATCAAAGTTCTTCCCATATTATATAGCTATTTGAATATTGCTCTAGAGCAGATAAGCAAAATGAACAAACTTATCACTTTACCTAAATCATGTTACAATCAAAAATAGATTATTTCTTAAAAGATTTATCAGAAATAAAAGTAATAGGAAAAGGGCTATCAAAAACAATGAAAAAATATTTTAATGTTGTTCCACTGACATTATTAGTTATGCTGTCAGGATGTGATAAAAGCAAAGTAAAATTAACGGAAGAAATTAGAACAACACTGGAAGATCAAGACAAACCAATTTGTTTTTATCTAGGGAAAGTAACATTCCCTTATCTGAAAAAAAATCTCAGTTACCCAGCAAACACACGAGCGGAAGTGTGGGTAAACAACGAATTAAATCGGCGATTAGAAGTTTTTACAAGCTTAGGTTTGTTAAACCGTTCATTAGATGCTGACAACCAGACCACAGCCTATCAATTAGCTAAATTAAATAGTGATACAAAATTTAAAAAAGGTAGTTTTTGTTTTGGACAAGTGACTTTAGATAAACTATTTTTTTTAGATATTAGCAATAACGTAAATTTATTTGCAACAGTCACTTATAATATTGAACAAATTCCTTCTTGGGTTAATAGTGATATTTTTAAACAATATTTTTATGCCGGAGAGTTAGACGAAAATAAAAAAAATACGCATTTTACCTATAGCTACCCTGAACTCATCAATGGGCAATTTCCAAACCAAATATCGTCTAGTATAAAGTTAGCGAAACTGGTCAATGGTGAGTTTATCTTTGATAACGATGATTCGATAATGCAGTCATTTTTTTATAGTAAAGATGATAATAAATGGGATCAGGAACATTTCACTTATGCATATTACGACAAAGAAAAAGTAGCTAAAATAAGGAAATATTTTTTTTCATATAATCAAATTATTAACGATTGGGGTATAGAATCGGATCCCGTATTATTTGCAAAAACAAATCCTTCAGAAAATTTAGCCCGCTCAACTAACCAAGTTGTAATGTATTACTATTTTGATCATGCCATTACCGAAAATCGTATTAAGTCGGCAACAGGCAATATAAAAAATAAGTTATTGGGTCAATACCAAAATTTGCTAGGTAATGGCGACAGCTCTATTTTTGAAATGAATTTTGATGATAGAGGGTTAGTTACTTCTTTTATTGAGACAATTAAAAGTTATAATTATGGACTGGAGCGTAGTATTGTCGCTTCTGATGATTTAGAAACAGAAAGAACAAGCTGGAAATTTTATGATTATTTTACTATGTCTTTGCCTAGCCAGAATCAAAATTATCTTAATCCGTTTGCAACAGATAATTATAAGAAAACCGATTTATTTAATATTTTCCAAACAGACCACAGAACGAAATTTGTCCAAACAATGGAGGGGGTAGATAAACTTCGTTCAGTTTTTGTCGGCTACGATGATGAAGATAAAATACTATTTTTTGATAATAATATGACATTTCAATATAATAATAAAAATCAGTTGATTTCTAGAGTGATCGATAATGGCATATATACTATGGAGTATAATAAACAAGGTCAGCTGATCAATTTAAAAAAATATTTTGATATAAAAAAGAAAGCAATTCTTGAGTGTCAATTTTCTAAACATAATGAAAAAGGTGACTGGATAGTTAAAGAGTGTAATGATAACAAGATAACCACACGAACTATTGAATATTATTAATAAATTTAATGATATTCGATATAGAAATCATCCACATTATCAAACATCACAAAAAACTGTAGTGCCAACAATGAGGTATAAGCCTTGAACACAGGCACTACAGCTGCGTTAGCTTAATTGCTATTACCGAATAATATAGTAATTATTTTCGAGCAATGTGTCCCTAATAAATATTTACGTTTAAACTTTCCTAAATAATTTAGTTATTTATAAATGGTGTTGGTTCATAATCAGATGCATTAATAGGCGAGTATTTCTCAAAATACTGTTTTACTACATCAGCATCACGATAGCCCGTATCAACATAAGTTGGTGAAGTATTGGTTATTGGGTAACCATCACCACCAGCAGCTAAAAAGTCTAGCGTAACTATGCGATATGATTTTTGTAAATCGATAGGCTCATTTTTAATTTTTATATCTTCAATGTTATTGTTTGATCGTGTCAAGGTGATATTTTTCATATGTGCATACCCGCCAGAACCTGGTTTTTTGTTAAGTGCTACTTTAAGGTAATCAATTAATTCACTACCCGTCAGATCAAAATAAACAACGTTATTACCAAAAGGCTCAACTTTTAAAATATCGCGATAAGTAATATTACCTTCAATTAATGAATCGCGAATCATACCACCTGACATAATCCCCATATCAGCACTGGTTTTTTCAATAAAAGCGCTAAGCAATAATTGTCCCATATTGCTTTGTTGATATCTTACAATATTACGATCACCTTCAAGTCGGCCGGATAACTCTCCGCTTTTAATTAGTAAGTGTTGCTTTCCTTGTTCTTGATAAGGCTTTAGATTTTCAAGTAATTTTTTATCTTGTAATATCTCTTCACTGTAATATTCAAGGCGTTTTGTACCATCACCATTATCGACTTCTTTTTTTAAATTGATAGGGATTAGTTGATAATTTTGCAAAGTTATTTTGCCGTTTAAAAAGGTAAAATCTGCACGCCCAACATATTTACCCCATTCATGCGCTTGAACAATCCAAGTTCCATTTTGCTGATCGGGTGCACAAGGGGTTCCTGGGACATATTCGGTAATGCGCTTATTTGGGCTTGCCATACAAACGGGATTTTGTGAATGACCACCCACAATCATATCTAATTCACCACTTTTTAACCCGCGGGCTAATTCAACATCTCCAGGCGCCATTGAACCATGTTCGCCATTTTCATAATGTCCCATATGCGTTAAAGCAATAATCATATCAGGATGTTCCATCTTTTTTATCTGAGCTATAATTTTTTGCGCCTCGGGTAAGGTTTTATGAAATTCAATGCCATCAGTATTTTTAGGTGAAGCTAAAAAAGTTGTATCATCCGTGGTTAATCCAAATACTGCCACTTTAATACCATTTAAATCAAATGTTGTGTAGGCATCAAAAACGCGATTATCGGTGCCTTTAAAGTAAGTATTTGCAGATAGAAAAGGAAAATTTGCCCATCTTTGTTGTTCACGAATAATCGTTAAAGGGTGATCAAATTCATGATTACCCACAGCCATCGCATTGTAGCCAATTTCATTCATACCTAAAAAATCAGGTTTTGCTTGAAGCACATCGGATTCAGGAACGCCAGTATTAATATCACCGCCAGATAGAAGCAACAATTTTCCGCCTTTAGCAGCTACCTCCTTTCTTATTTTATCAACGACTGTTTTTTGTGCAGCAAGTCCATATTCACCAATATCATTTTGCCAAAAACGACCGTGGTGATCGTTAGTATGTAAAATAGTAAATTGATAAATTGTGTTCTTTTTCCAAGTGGGTGTTGTTTGTTTTTTGTTCGAAACAGTCGCTATAACATTAGCTGAAAACATACTCAAAACAACAAGTAGTGATATTTTTTTATTTAATTTTGGCTGAAACATGGTTCCTCCTAAATCCTTATTATAATGACTACTCCGTAATCACTTTATAAATCAATTGTGGCTCGCTTGCACTATCACTAACAATAATATTGTCATACAATTTTTGTTTGATTGCATCAAGCTTATCAGTATTGGCATGAATCGTTAATAAAGCTTCACCCTCATCAACTTTATCGCCGACTTTTTTATGTAATACGATTCCAACCGCTGGATCGATGATATCATCTTTGGTTGCTCGCCCCGCGCCTAATTGCATTGCAACAATGCCAATTTGATCCGCAATAATTTTTGTAATGTAGCCTGATTTTTGCGCAGGTAGTGCGATTTGGTATGGCGCGCTTGCTAATTTTTCAGGATGATCAACAACCGAGCTATCACCACCTTGCGCTTCAATTAAGGTTTTAAATTTTTCAATTGCTTTACCATTTTTTATGACCTCTTGCAGTTTAGCTCTGGCTTCTTCTAATGTTTTCGCTTTGTTGGCAAGCACAACCATTTGGCTACCTAATGTTAAAACTAGCTCAGTTAAATCAGCAGGACCTTTACCTTTCAAAGTATCAATCGCTTCTTTTATTTCAAGTGCATTACCAATTGCAAAACCAAGTGGTTGTGACATATCTGAAATAATAGCCATGGTTCTGCGACCGATTTGGTTACCGATATTGACCATTTCGTGAGCTAATTTTTCTGAATCAGCCATATTTTTCATTAGTGCGCCATCACCGGTTTTAACATCAAGCACAATAGCATCAGCACCAGCAGCTAATTTTTTACTCATAATTGAGCTTGCAATAAGTGGAATAGAATTAACGGTGCCAGTTACGTCACGTAGTGAATAGAGCTTTTTATCGGCTGGTGTTAAATTACCTGACTGACCAATTACTGCTAAACTTTTGGTATTCACCTGATTAATAAAATCTTGTTTGCTTAATTCTATTTTGAATCCCGCAATCGACTCAAATTTATCGGTGGTGCCACCAGTATGTCCAAGTCCACGCCCTGACATTTTAGCGACCGGTACATCTAATGCTGCAACTAAAGGAGCAAGTACTAATGTTGTGGTATCACCCACACCTCCAGTTGAATGTTTATCGACCTTAATTCCTTTTATTGATGATAGGTCAACAGTATCACCTGAATACATCATGGCACTGGTTAAATCCGCACATTCTTTTGATGTCATACCTTGATAATAAATTGCCATTAATAAAGCGCTAACTTGGTAATCAGGGATAGTACCATTAGTGTAATTAGTAATAAAAAATTGAATTTCGTCAGTGGTTAATGCATGTCCATCACGTTTTTTTTCAATAATATCTACAAATCTCATTATTCGTCTCTCTTAATATCAATAAATTAGGATTATATTCTTCTCATCCATAATTTGGCTTGATGAGAAGGCTAATCCTAGCTAACAATAAGTATCAATTTCTTTTTATTTTTAATTGCGTTCAATTTTAACTATTTTCAATATAGCTAAAATTACATTGCTCACAAGCAAAACTAATCTAAATCACTTGGCGAAAAAGACCAAGGTAACAATTCACCAACAGTGGTTTCTTGGATTTTACCTTGCATATTCGTTAAAATAACTGGCATATCTTTAGCACAAAACTCACTGATTACTTGACGGCAAGCTCCACAAGGTGAAATTGGACCGTCAGTATCACCAATTACCACTAATTTTTTAAATTTTCTTTTACCTTCTGAAACTGCTTTAAAAATAGCGGTGCGTTCTGCACAATTGGCTAGGCCATAAGAGGCATTTTCAACATTGCAACCTAAAATCGTCTCATCATCTTCAGTGATTAATACTGCACCAACCTGAAATTTGGAGTAAGGAACATAAGCTTTAGAGCGAGCAGTTTTAGCGAGTTCAATGAGTTTTTCAATTTTCATATTGAGAATCCTTTGTTTCGTAATAATATTAATTAAATTTTAGGTTGAGCGTTAGCTGATGATTGTAAATCTAATCGATAAACACCAAAACCTAATTTATCTTTTTCGATAAATTCAGTAGGGTATAGTGAATGTTTTTCAATATAAGTTTTAGCTTCATCTGTTGGGGATGATTCAAAACGAATATCTAATTTGGTATCACTCGATATTGGCGCAATTTGCCAGTTGTTATCAACAATAACATTGACCGCTCCTTCTTGTTTAGTAACCTTAGTGATATAAGCTGACAGGATCACTCTTAAATCATCCGGTGAATTAAATTTAACATTTTTTTCACCAGTACCTGGGAATATGCCGCTATAAGCTCGATAATTATTTGTAGCAATTAAAAACATTTGATTAGGATCAAGTGGTTTTTGTTGGTAAGTCAGATTAGTTATTCTTTCAGATGTTGGATTGATTAACTGGCAGTTAGCATCATAACGTGGAGGTTTGGTGATATCAATTTGATAATTTACACCATCAATTGTATCAAAATTATAGGTTCTAAATTTATCCCAATTAATTAGGTATTGTGGATTTGCTGTATGAATATCTATTTGGTTATACATACCCGCAGAACATTCAAGCCATTCTTTTACATTTTTGCCTGTAATTTTAATCACAGATAAAATATTAGGATACAGATAGATATCTGCTGCATTTCTAAAGGTAAGATCACCCTTTTTTACATCAACAAAAGCGCTTGGATCGTTTTTTCTGCCACCAGTTTTAAATGGTGCAATAGCTGATAAAACTGGCAGACCATCCAGATCTGGATCGCCTTGAATAAATTGCTTAACGTAATCGGTTTGTGCATCATTAATAATTTGTAAGGCAGATGTATCTTCGACTAGCGCTAAATAGCTAGTAATATCGGTTGAAACTTTACCAATAGGTTTACTTACAAATTTACGCGTACCTTGGTGGTCTGTTGTTAGAATATCAACGAGTTTTTGATCAGCTTCAACTAAGGCTTTTTTATTCGTTTGGTCATAAATCGGCTGTGCTTCAGATTTCCCTGAAATAGCTTGCCAATTGGATTTATCTCCCGTTAGAACTAAATCCACTACGCCTAAATGGCTTCCCCATTGTCCTGGCATGACCGCGGGAACATGATTGATATTTCCTGTTTTTATATCAGTATTAGGCAGTGATTTAAATTCTTCACTTGGGAAGACGCCATGTGAGTGACCAAACATAATTGCATTAATTCCCTCTACTTGGCTTAAGTAATAAACCGAATTTTCAGCTAACGCTTTATAAGGTTCAGCCGACACGCCAGAGTGTGGAATTGCAATAATGACATCAGCGCCTTGTTTTTTCATTTCCGGTACTAGTAATTTAGCGGTTTCGGTAATATCTTTGACAACAACTTTGCCATTAAGGTTAAGTTTGTCCCATTGCATAATTTGTGGCGGGACAAAACCAATATAACCAATTTTGATAGTATGCTTATTATCATCTCTATCAATAACAGGAGTATCTACAATAATATATTGCTTGAAATATGGCTTATTGGTTTTAGCATCATAAACATTGGCATTAATGTAAGGAAATTTAGCTCCAGAAAGGCTTTTTTTCAGAAATTCCAATCCAAAATTAAATTCGTGGTTACCAATATTACCAACAACATAATCAAGGGTATTGAGTGCTTTATATACTGGGTGTATCTCACCCTCACTAAGGCCTTTATCAACTGCATAATCAGCCATTGGGCTACCTTGAATTAAATCACCATTATCAACAAGAACACTATTTTTTACTTCACCTCTTGCTTGATGAATTAAATTGGCAGTTTTAACTAACCCATATGAATCAATAGTTTGATCTTTAAAATAATCATAATTCATCATATTGCCGTGTAAATCAGTCGTTTCGATAATTCTTAAATCGACTGTTGCAGCATTAACAGCACCAGATATAAATAGGGGTAAAAAACTTAGGGCTAACTTATTTTTTTTCATGTAAATCTCCAATTATTCTGATGAATTAATTAATGGGGATAGCTAATAATAATTTTTGATATGTTAAAAAACGTTCAATGATTGCTGGATGATATTTTTTATCATGAATAAATTTTTTCAGTAATTTTCTATCATCCGAGGTAAAGTATGAGAGTGCCAAATTCATTAAACGAACTCTAATAGGCTCATCAACAAAAGCTGCTTGGATACCACATAGTGTTATATCAAGCAATTCTAATCGCGAAAAAGAAAATATCGATTGAGCAATATGGTATTCTTTTTCAATGTCGGTACCAAAAATTCCGGCATCATCAGTGTTAAGAGTAATGCGAACACCTTGGTCATACAGTTGTCTAATTGGATGATTAAGTATATCACCCTGTAATTTATTCACTAAAATACGATTACTGGTGAGGGCAATTTCTAAAGTGATTTTGTTATCAACTAATTGCTTAATCAATTTATCATCTTCAATAGCAGCAATACCGTGCCCAATTCGATTTGCGCCATGTTTTAGCGCTTGAATAATACTTTCAGCTGAGTCAATTTCACCAGCATGGTAAGATTTTTTTAAATTTAATTTAGAAGCAAGTTGATGAGCCTTTTTAAAATCATCAAAATGCCCAGCTTTCTCATTGCCAGCAATATTAAATCCAGTAATAAATGGATGATAATTATTTTCAATAAAACGCAGCGTATCATGCACCACATCGGCGCCAAGGTGTCGTACGCCAATTACATGGTACCTAACGGTAATATTATGCTCTTTTTGAACATCAATAATTGCTTTATCCATTTGATTAAGAGTTTGTTGAAATCTTTCTTTGTCCCAAACAACTTTTCCTTGTCTTTCTATTGCGCAAATATGATAGGGCGACAAGAACAGTTCACAATAGATTAACCCTTGCTTGGCATTTCTGCTTAAAAAATCGTAAGTAATCAGGTAATAATCGTCAGGATGTTTAACAAAACTCGAAACAGTATCATAAGTTTGAATAAATGAAACAAAGTCGGATTCATCATAGTTATATCGACCATTTTTATACTCGGTCACATCATATTCGCCTTGTTGATAACATAATGAATCAGGGAAAGTTAAATGATTTTTATTGGCTAATTTTTTAGCCATAAAGGGAGTAATACTGCCTTCAACATGCTCATGAAGTATAACTTTGGGGATTATGTGTTTATTCATCTTGTTCTAATCTGCTTAAATACGCTTATTAAGGTACTTGTAATAGTGATTATTAATCAACTGGCAAACGTATCAAATACCAGAATTGATACACTTATTATAAGCATTTTATGCTATTTTGATAAGATACTTGTTTTCCATACCTTTGTTTCCCATCAATTTATTTTCTATACATTTTGTGCAATTTATCGATTTTCTGTGAGGCCGATAACATTTTGTCGCAATCAGGAATTAGGCAACAATTAATCTGTTGCCTATTTATAGAACAAATTATTAGTAGAATAATCTAACTTATCTATCTATTTCAACATTAACTAGGTAGTTAATGTGAAACTCACATTATTGGACGTTAATGCCAATTCACCGCTTGATTTTTAGGCTAATTTTTTATCAGTGGCATCATTTTTGAAAATAAAAACAAAAACAATTGCAAGCACTAATGAATAGCCCGCAAATATAAGCCAAACAGAATGCCAATCTACAATTTTTTCTATTGTATAGTAATTAACCACAAAACCACTAGCCATGGTACCAATATAAGCACCAATACCATTTGTCATCATCATAAATAGCCCTTGTGCACTATTACGGATATCTGATGAAACAGTCTTATCTACATACATGGAGCCTGAAATATTATAGAAGTCAAAAGCACAACCATAAACAATCATTGAAAGCAGTAGCAATACAAAACCGACAGGAGATGGATCACCATAAGCAAATAATCCAAAACGAGCTACCCAAGCAAATATACTAATCAGCATGACATATTTGATACCTAGGCGTTTCATGAAGAAAGGCACAAATAAGATAAAGACGACTTCTGATATTTGCGAAATAGAAAGTAATACAGCAGGATATTGAATAACTAAACTATCTTTAAATTCAGCAGCATTATCAAAGCTATGTAAGAAACTATTACCAAACGTGTTGGTAATTTGTAAGATTCCGCCTAACAAAGCCGCAAACAGAAAAAAAACAAACATTTTAGGTTGTTTAAATAATACAAAGGCATCTAATCCTAAAGAGCTAATCAGTGATTTTTCTTTACTGCTATTTTGTGATGTAGGAATAAAAGGCAGTGTTAACGAGTAAAGGCTAAGTAAAATAGAACCTATTGCAGCAATGTAAAGTTGCATACTGCTTGATTCTAATTTTAAGAAACTAACTAGCCACATAGCGATAATAAAACCGACTGTACCATATATCCTAATTTTAGGGAATTGACCAATAACATCAAGGCCTTGAGAGTTTAAACATGAGTAAGCAATTGAATTGGAAATAGCGATAGTCGGCATGAAAGCTAAGCAGTGAATTAACATGACAATTGTCATCATCACCGGTGTTGTCATAAACGCGGCGATAGCTAATGTTATAGCACCAATCAAGTGGCAAATAATATAAAGGCGATTGGCCGGTATCCATCTATCAGCAATAATTCCCATTAAACTTGGCATAATTAATGAGGCTATCGCTATTGAGCTATATACTGAAGCGACTTCAATGCTAGTAAAATTTAATTGGTGCTCTAGATAATAATTTAAAGTTATTAACCAGCTCCCCCAGATGAAGAATTGCAAGAAAAATATAACTTTAAGCTGTAACTTAATATTCATTTATGGTTCCTTATTAAATGAGATCTTCTCTACTATTAGATAAAAATTAATGAATAAATAAAAATTTGTTATCGCTATTAAAAACTAGCTATAACGCTAAAAATATTCACGTTTAAAGCTGTTGGTTTACAGCTAATGCGACAATTAGTTGGTTTGTTTTTAACCTAAAAAAAATGGCAGAAATTCTGCCATTAATTTTAATTTGAATTAAGTAATACCGATTCTAACGCAACATTAATCATATTTTTAAAGCCTAATTGTCGCTCTTCTGCCGACATTGCTTCGCCTTTTCGTATGTGGTCAGATACTGTACAAATTGTTAATGCTTTAGCTCCATATTCACTAGCCACACCATAAATGCCCGCTGCTTCCATTTCAACGCCTAAAATATTGTATTTTTCCATAATATCAAACATATCAGGTTCAACACTATAAAACAGATCGGCAGAAAAAAGATTGCCAACTTTAACATTTACGCCTAAGTTTTTAGCAGCATTAACGGCATTGCAAGTCAAACCAAAATCGGCGATAGCGGCAAAATCGTGATCTTTAAAACGTAAACGATTGACTTTTGAATCGGTACAAGCACCTAAGCCAATAACAACATCACCAAGATTAACATCAGGACTGATTGCGCCACACGAACCGATACGAATGATATTTTTAACACCATAAAATTTGATCAATTCGGTTGTATATATAGAACAAGATGGAATCCCCATACCATGTCCCATAACAGAAACTTGCTTACCTTTATAGTGGCCTGTAAAACCAAGCATTCCTCTTACATTAGTCACTTCTTTTGCATTTTCTAAAAAAGTTTCGGCAATAAACTTAGCTCGCAATGGATCGCCAGGCATTAATACCGTTTGAGCAAAAGCATTATCGGTGGCGTTAATATGTGGGGTAGGCATTTAACTCTCCTCAATTTATTACTAAAAATGTACTACACTAACTAAAAAATCGTTATTTACGAATAAATGATTTGCCATAATCCATTGGTGACAAATCAAAGTAATCAGCAACACTTTGCCCAATATCTGCAAATGTCTCTCGATGCCCCAAAGATCCAACAGGCACGCTATCACCGTAAACGATGACGGGAATATGTTCACGAGTATGATCGGTTCCTGGCCAAGTTGGATCACAACCATGATCGGCACTGATAATAAGCAGATCACCAGGCTTAATAAGTGCTAACATTTCAGGAAGGCGACTATCAAAATATTCTAATGCGGCAGCATAACCCGATACATCTCGTCTGTGCCCGTAAGAGGAGTCAAAGTCAACAAAATTAGTAAATACAATCGTGTTATCTTTAGCTTGTTTTATTTCTTCAAGCGATGAATTAAATAGTGCTTCAAGACCAGTTGCTTTCACTTTTTTGGTAATACCAACTTGTGCATAAATATCAGCAATTTTACCGATTGACACAACGGTACCTTGTTTTTCATCGACTAGCTTCTTAATCATTGTTGGTGCTGGTGGCTCAACTGCTAAATCATGGCGATTACCTGTACGTACAAATTCGCCTGACTTATTGCCTAAAAATGGGCGAGCAATAACTCGACCGATATTATAATTGCCTTTGTTAAGCTCATCACGAGCAATTTCACAAACTTCATAAAGCTTATCTAAACCAAATGTTTCCTCATGACAGGCAATTTGGAATACAGAATCAGCAGAAGTATAAAAAATAGGTTTTCCTGAAGCCATATGTTCTTCACCAAGCTCATCAAGAATAATTGTGCCTGAAGAGTGACAATTACCAAGGTAGCCAGGGAGTTTTGCTCGAGAAATAATTTTATTTAAAAGATCTTGAGGAAAGCTGTTAGTTGTATTTGTAAAATAGCCCCAGTCAAAAAGTACGGGCACACCAGCTATTTCCCAATGCCCTGATGGTGTATCTTTACCAGAAGAAATTTCGCTAGCATAACCATATGCGCCAATAATTTCGCTTTCAGTTTTCATGTCTTTAGGATATTGACCAGTTGATTCATATGCCGCTTCTATTAAACCTAATTTGCTTAAATTAGGCAATTTTAATGGGCCGCTACGACCGTGCTCTGCTTTACCTAAAGCACAAGCTTCAGCAATATGACCTAAAGTATTAGCGCCTTCATCACCATATTTTTTTGCATCCTCAGCGCCACCGATCCCAAACGAATCTAGGATCATAATAAAAACTCTTTTCATAATTTCCTCTAACTCATAAGCAATGTAATCAATAATAGCTAGTTAAATAATAATCACTGCATTTTGTGCTGACTAAATAAGTTGATTATAATTTATAAAAACATTATTCAGCTAGTTATAATACACGATAACAAAAAACAAAAAAGATTTAAGCGCTACTTTAGGCGAATATTTGCTTAAATAGAGCAAGGAATTTGATCTTAGTCATACTTTTGAAATAAAAATGCGAATAAACCTGTTTTTATTAAACTGATTCAATAGCAAATTTATACAAATTCTGCGCAACCCACGCTTAAATAATTAATAAAATAAGATTACCCAATGTGGTAATATAGTTGCTAAATACGAAAAATTCCAAGCTATAAAAAAATAACATATAAAATAGATTCATTTTTGGGCATATATACAAAAATAAAAAGGTAGTTATCAATGAAACAAAAAATTCCTAACACTTTTGGTCTTACTGTTTTTGCACTAAAAGTTATTACTGTAACCACCGTTGAGCAATTACAACAAGTTTGGCAAGATAACTCCCAAAATTTGCCCATTATGATTATTGGTGAAGGTAGTAATTCGCTTTTTACTTGTGACTTTGATGGTATTGTTATTGTTAATCGAATCAAAGGGATGACCATAATCGAAACTGAACAAGCATGGCATTTAAAAGTGGGGGCTGGTGAAATTTGGCACGATTTAGTGTCAACAACTATCGAACAAAATATATCAGGGCTAGAAAACCTTGCATTGATTCCTGGTTGTGTTGGATCTGCGCCCATTCAAAATATTGGCGCTTACGGTGTTGAGTTTCAAAAAGTTGCTGATTATGTGGAACTGCTTGAGCTTGCTACAGGTAAAATTATCACTGTCACCGATGGTCAATATGGATATCGTGAAAGTATCTTCAAAAAAGCGTATTTGCAAGGCTATGCGGTTATTAATGTCGGAATCAAGTTACCAAAAGATTGGCAACCAGTTTTAACTTATGGAGAATTACAAAACTTTGACCCTAAAAGTGTTACGGCAAAAATAATATTTGATAAAGTGTGTGACATTCGGCGCAGTAAATTGCCCGATCCAAAAGTGCTTGGCAATGGAGGCAGTTTTTTTAAAAATCCTGTAGTCGATAAAATTGTGGCAGACAAGCTACTTGAAATTTATCCAAACATGCCAATATATCCACAAGATCATCATCAAACAAAATTAGCCGCTGGCTGGCTTATTGAGCAATGTGATCTAAAAGGATATCAAATAGGTGGTGCTGCTGTGCATCAACAACAAGCGTTGGTATTAGTTAATAAAAGTCACGCAACAGCGGAAGATGTGGTTGAATTAGCACGCTTTATTAAAAAAAGCGTTTTACAAAAGTTCTTGGTGAATTTATCGCCAGAAATCCGGTTTATCGGCAACACGGGCGAAATTGATGCAGACAATTATTTGTAATTAGCAAAAATTATAATTGATTGCAAATTTAGTCCATAAATTAAACTCAATAACACTATGAAACGTTCGTATTCATTTCCGATTTTATTAACTAGTTTACTCTTTGTGACAATCTCATTGTCAGCATTAAATACGCAAGTGCCGCTGTGGTTAGTGCGTAATGAGTTTTCGCTCGGGCAAATTGGTTTTGTGGGTTCAAGTTATTTTACTGGCAACTTGATTGGTACTATTTTTGCCAACTGGTTTATTAGTAAATTCAATGCTCGTTACACATACACTTATAGTTGCATTATTTTTGCAATAGCAACAATTGGCCTAGGTTTTTCAATGAATTTTTATAGCTGGATAGTGTGGCGGTTTTTTATTGGCATTGCTTGTGCTGTCACTTGGGTAGTCATTGAAAGTTGCATATTAGTTACTGGCAGTGTGCGTACTCGCGGTAAAATGCTGGCAGTTTATTTAACTACTTACTATTTAGGAACAGTTCTTGGGCAGGCTCTATTACAGTACTTTCCACAAGATGTATTGTATTTTGGATTGGTTATTACATTATTAATGGGATTAGCAATTTTATTTATTTTGCTCACTCATTATAAATTACCAAAAAGAAAGAGCAGCAGTTTTAATATCATGCCAATGATATTAAATAAACCTTCACGTATTGGGCTTATTGGTTGCGTTATTGCAGGTATGTTAATTGGATCGTTATATTCGCTCTTACCCGTTTATTATTCGCATCTAGGTTATAGTGATATTCAAGTTGCTAATTGGATGATTTTACTTATTCTATCTGGAGTGGCTGCGCAAATGCCTGCTAACTGGTGTGCTGATAAATTTGGGCGGCAAATTATATTGCTGGTTGAGTCATTGTTAATGCTAACCGCATGCGTAATGCTAATATTTAATTGGTTTGGTGTTTTTGCGATTATTTTATTAGGTGCAACCATTTACACTATTTATCCAATATCCATGGCTTGGGCCTGTTCGTGTGTAAAAAAACAAAATATTGTGGCGATGAATCAAGCTATGCTGTTGACCAATACCTTGGGTAGCTTGATTGCTCCTGCACTAATAGCACTTATTATGGATAAAACCAGTAATGCTTATTTATTTGTCAGTTTTGCTATAATTTCGTTATACTTCATAATCTTGTTAGCTAAAAAAAGAGGAACGGATGCGCAGTTACAAAAATCCACTTAAATTAATTGAAATACTCTCTGATGGACAGTTTCATTCAGGCGAAGAGTTGGCAGATGTATTTGGTATAACTCGCGCTGGTATTAATAAATATATTAAACAGCTGCGTGAATGGGGAATAGCGCTAACGTCAGTACAAGGCAAAGGTTATTGCCTTGCATCTCCTCTGGATTTACTCAATAAAGCTAAAATTGACCAGTATTACCAGTCAAATAGTCATTGCGAAATATTGCCAATTATTGATTCGACTAACCAATATCTGCTCGATCGCATTGATCAACTCACGTCTGGTAATTGCTGTGCAGCTGAATTTCAATCAAAAGCGAGAGGAAGACGAGGACGTAAATGGTTTTCTCCGTTTGGTAGTAATATTTACTTTTCGATGTATTGGCGGTTAGATCAAGGTATAGCGGCAGCAATGGGGCTAAGTTTAGTTGTTGGTATCGTTATTGCAGACACTTTACGTGCATTATCAGGTCAAGATATCAAAGTTAAATGGCCAAATGACCTTTATCTTAATGATCAAAAGCTAGCAGGTATTTTAGTTGAATTAGCAGGGAAAACGGGGGATTGTGCTCATGTTGTCATTGGTGTTGGTGTCAATTTAACTATGACTAATCCAGATATTAATATTGTTAACCAAAAATGGGCTAATTTAGGTAATATTAATCGTAATTTGTTAGTTGCACAGATTGCTAAGGCCTTAAAAAGTAAATTAACGGAATTTGAAAAATATGGTTTAACGCCATTTATTAACGATTGGAATAGATTAGACAACTTTACTAATCGTCCAATAAAACTATTAATTGGCGAAAACATCATTCGTGGGGTTGCTAAAGGCATCAATGAGCAAGGCGCCCTAATGTTAGAAAAAAATGGTAAAATCGACGCTTATATTGGTGGTGAAATATCTTTAAGAAGTGATGAATGATAATTTTCAAAAACATGAGAAACCTATTCCACTTTTTTTAAGCGAAATAGGTTAAATAATAGAGTTGTTAACTTTTATTTTTAAATCTTAAAACTCGAAGAGCATTTGCCGTCACAATCGCAGTTGTGCCTGAGTCGGCTAACACAGCGAGCCATAGTCCAGTAAAACCAAATAAGCTAGTAATTAAAAATACTAACTTAACCCCTAATGCAATCGTAATATTTTGTTTAATATTACGACGGGCAAAGCGTGTTAAATGAATTAATTTAGGTAAACTAGACAAGCTATTTTTAGTTAATGCGGCATCGGCAGTTTCTAATGCAACATCTGTACCTCCTCCCATAGCAATGCTAACCGTTGCGGCTTTCATTGCTGGTGAATCGTTAATACCATCGCCCACCATAGCAATTGGCATGGTATTACGAATTCTTTCAATTTCAACCAATTTATCGGTTGGTAATAGCTCGGCGCGATAGTCCATTTTTAATTGAGAGGCAATGGCTTTAGCTGCTCGTGCATTATCTCCTGTTAACATTAAAGATTTGAGTCCAAGCCGATCAAGTTCATTCATTGTCGTAATTGCATCTGAACGCAATACATCTTGCAATGCAATAATGCCTATCAATTGTTGACTTGTCACTGCAACTACCACTGTTTTACCTGCATTTTCAAGCTCCTCAATGATTTGGGCGTGTTCATTATTTAAAGGTAGTGAAACGGTTGCTACTTTGTTTGGTGAAACAATATAAAAAGTCTTGTGATCAACTTCGCCTTGAATACCAACTCCCGCAATAGCTTTACGATTATTAGCCTCATTAATGCTTAGTTGATTTTGTAATGCATAATCAACAATCGCCTTAGCTATGGGATGATGTGACCCACTTTCAATCGCAGCAACTAATGTTAATAACTGTTCTTTTGTTATACCTTGATTAATTACATCGGTTACTTGTGGTTGACCTTTGGTTAAGGTGCCTGTTTTATCAAACGCAATCAATTTAACAGAACCAATATGCTCTAAAGCTGCACCACCTTTAATTAGCACTCCTTGTTTTGCGGCATTAGATAAAGCCGATGTTATTACCGCTGGTGTTGATATAACTAGTGCACAAGGGCATCCAATTAATAATAATGTCAAGCCACGATAAAACCAAGTATACCAATCATAATTAAGTAATAATGGTGGCACAATAATTACTAATAGTGCAAACAAAGCAATTGCTGGCGTGTAATAGCGGCTAAATTTATCAATAAAACGTTCAATAGGCGCTTTGCGCTCTTCGGCATCTTCAATGAGTTGTAAAATGCGATCAACCGCATTTTGTCCAACTTCTGAAACTACTTTAAGTTGAATCGTATTATCAACCACTAGCGATCCCGCCAAAATCTTATCACCAGAAAGATAATTAATCGGGATAGATTCCCCTGTTAATGCGCTTTCATCTATATTGGCTTGTTCGCTTATTAAAATGACATCGGCGGGTAAACGTCCACCCGATGAAATTTCAATAATATCATTGGGTTTTAAACTATGGCTAGCAACAGTTTTTCGTTCGCCATCAATAATTATCACAGTTTCTTCTGGCATTAATTTAGCAAGTGATGATATCCCCGTTTTGGCTTTATTTGTTGCTATGCTTTCCAGCATTTCACCAATCATAAATAAAAAAATGACCATGGTGGCTTCTTCTGCTGCACCAATAAATAATGCACCAATAGCCGACACACTCATCAACGACTCAATAGCAAATGGTGTACCATTACGTGTTAAAATCCATGCTTCTTTCAAAATAGGAATTAACCCTATTATTGCCGTTGCCATAAATGCATATTCGCCAACGGTTTGATTACATAATAACAGGATATAACTCATCACAATTAAAGTTCCTAATACAACTAAAGGGATTAGTGCCTTTTTGTCAAAATGATGATGATCGTGATGATGCGAATGGTTATTGGAAGGCTCGAAAATAGGTTTATAACCCAACTCGATAACTTTATTTTCAATTAATTGAATAATTTCCTGATTTTTTTTGGGAACAAAAACCATTAATTTTTCGGTAGAAAATATCATCTTTGTTTGGCTAACATTGGGTAAGGTTTTTAAACCATTTTCAATTTTTTGAGCGCAACTGGCACAATCCATACCGGCTATTTTCCATGTTAATTTAACATGTTGGCTTTGCCTATCAGGATCTTCTGGAGGATCGTCAAAGCGACTTTGGGATTTGGTAGTATGTGTATCTCCTCCGCAACAAGGCGTGGATTCTTGATGACAATTTATATCATGAGGTATCTGTATATGATTGTGCGCTATATTTTGACAATTACCATGACAACTATGATGGTGTATGTATTTGTTATTATATAACATAACATTACCTACGTGAGTGGATGATTTTGATTGTACGCTAAAAAATAAAAAAGGAAATTATTTTTATTTTCATTATGTGCTAAATAAGGAGGATCAATTAAAAATGAGTTGAGCAAGTATGTTGTAGTTGCATTAGTTGTTTAGTTTTTTTAGTCATTATAAATGGCTAGTTTACCAAACATTTAGCTAAATCTATAATCGTTATTTTTGTGATGTAATTACCCTATGTCTTATTGATGATAGGATATTAATTTTGTTTTATTATGTAGATTCCAACCCTAATCGTTTTTCAACTTACTATAAACAACGTGAGGACTTTCTATAAATTATGAAATTTATTTATAGCAATGATAAGGCAAGGGCTCTTCATTGGGCGCTTTGTGAGAAAAAGCGAGCTCCTTTTATAGAGTTAAGTAAGATTAATAATCAATACACTAATATTTTTTATGATATAACAAATTATCATATTTCTTTAGAAGAAATCTCTAATGATATAAAAAAATTATATTTAGCATACCTTGAGTTTTTTATGCTTTCCGACCCTATGATTGATGAGTTGTATGATCAATATTATTTTTTTAATTTAATAGTAAAAAGTGAACATGCTAATTTTTTTGCGGAAAAATTATATGACTATCTTTTGTTTAAATTAGATAATTTCAACCACAATAAAACTTAATACTATCAATGATGAAGGAAAATCACATTGAAGCTTTACAACATATTTAATGATATCAAAAGATTGGTTTTAAATAGATGAACCTAAATCAAAGTAACTTTAATTGTGACATATTAAATAACATTTAATTTTGCATAAAATCATGAAATAGATAGGTTAATTTATACGTGAGAAATGGAATAATGATAGGGCATTTGCAATGAAAACACTTAGCCGTAAACTTGCTTTAACACAATTAGCTATTAATATGATTATACAATATCCAACAAAAGAGATTGAGAATATTCTCTTTGCTGATTACCTTGATGAGCATGGTCAATCTTTAACATATACAAGTATTTTTGATGGTGCCGTTCAAACATTTTTATTGGACTATTTTATTGATATTAAGCTGAAAGGATATTCTAATCACTATTTAAAAAAATACATTAGTGATTTATATAATGAACCTATCACTATTATTGGAGATGAAGATATTTTGCATATATGCCCATGTTGTAGCTATTTAACCTTAGAACATCAAGGGCAATACGATGTTTGCCCATTATGTTCTTGGGAGGATGATGGCACTTTGTATCATGAGTTAGATAAATACAGTGTAGTTAATCATTCAACTTTAAAGCAATATAAAGGAAAATTTGAAAAACAAAAAGTTAACTTCATTAATATTCCATATAAATCAGGTAATGATAATTAATAACAATTGTATAAAACGAGTATTTCAGGGTACATACAACAAAATGCTTTTTGATATCTATTTATAAGTATTAAAGGATGATTAGATGACTAAAATATTGGCGTTATGGGATAGGCAAACACTACCGATAAAAGATGGCATTTATTTTGCCACTGGTGATTCAATTTCTTTTACAACCCAATTTTATCCCCAATTATTTATAAAAAAGGGGAAGCCATTTAATTTGAATCTTTTTTTGAGCGAAGATCCTGATAATATAACTAGTATTGATATCATCAAAAAAATAACCCTAAATGATGGCAATAACTGCTATTTGGGAGAGGGGAGTTATGGCTCTGAAGGTTTTATCGCCTACTTAACACCAGAAAATGCTTTAAAATGGGTGATTTATTTTGAAACATCAAATCCATTTATTAATGCAATTGAACTACCTAACAATTTCCTTATAGTACAATCCAGCGCTAATTTTAAAATAATTATCGAATTAAATAACCCAATTAACCTTGTTTTATCTAAGAATTAGCAATAACAAGCCTAACATAGAACGTTATTCTACAATAAGCCAAATATTGATAATATATATTACTTATAATAAATATTATTTTGGGTTTGATGATTTTATCAAATGTAAACGCGAGTATTATTTATGAGGCAAAATAACCAACAAATTGTGGATTTGTTAATATCAAATAGTCAAATTTTAGTCAGATCCAAACCGTATTGTGAAGCGTTGTCGCAGTGGGGGCAGAAAAACATTGAGCAAGGTGCAGTGATTCATCGTGATTATGCCATTTTTGATCCGTTACCTGATGATACTTTCGGCGCAAATGTTTTTTTAACATTAGCAGATAGTTTTACAATAGATACTCAAACCTTACGATGTATTGCTATTCCTTTTTACACCCATCATGAATATAACGTTGAAGTTGCCTCTGCTACAGAAAAGTTTACCATTGACTTACCATTAAGTGCGCCATTGTATTCGCTGTATTATGAAATTTGTGAGGTGATGAAGTTTTTTATAAATTTACTTTTGTAGCTACCTCAACCCCAATCGTCGCACACTATATGATTGATGATGAATGGGGAGGAAAAAAACAAAAAATAATTCAATCAGGAGTACTATAATTCCACCTTTGCTATGATTAGCTCTAATTTATAGCCTGTTGTCAAAGCGAATAAAGAACAATAAAAGATAAATAGCCAAAACACCATAAGCTATGTTGTCGAAGACGAAGGCATCGCAGTAGATATTATTTTGCCCCGCTTTGGTCAGCAACCTATCCCAGTTATTTATTTGGAATCATTTGAGTATAACAAGCAAATGAAAGATGCTATTGATTTCATTACATCCCATCAAATTGAATTATACAGCATCATCAATAATGAAATGACTACATATATCTCTCAAGTTTATAATCAAGATGGTAATAAAGCGCTATCACAAATTTCATTAATAAAAATTTACATATTGCTAGATGAAAAAGATGAGTACGGCTTGATGTTTGCGTGGTCAGGGGATAGTGAACATGGTATAGGTATTAAAATGAAAAACATGTCAATAGTAAAAATAGGTGCTGCAGAAATCGCATTTTTATAAAGAAAGTTTGCTATTAGGAATAGAATGTGATCAAAAAGCAATCCCTTCTTTGTAAAAGATCATGTGAAAAATTTGCAATGCTTTCAAATATTATTAAAATAATATCATTTAGCTAATTACTTGAATTAATATACTTTAATGCTCCGAATTGGAATTAAGTTAGCATAATGAAGTCGTAGTCAAAAAATATTGCGCTGAATCTTGGCTAATTAACTTAATTATAAGTAACGTAATTATCAGCAACATAACCGTTAAAATCTAAAATTAAGCAAGATGTATGAACTAAAAAAACTATGTCATGATTTACATTTACCAAGTGGTGATAAATTCACTCAAGATTGGGCGTATGAATTGCCAGAGCAATACCGAACCGAAGAATGGTTAGATAGATATATTCGTGCTTATACTCATTCAACTTATTCAAAAACACAAAAACGTATATTAATGACTTTGATACTGGATGTCACGAATGATTTAGTTTCATCAGGTATTAGTGTATCCACCTTAACGATTAATCAAGCCCTAAAACTTTTATTGCAGGATTATCATTATCATATGGAACTAATTGAGTATTGGTCATTATCTGACGAACCATTAGCGGACTGTTTTGCGCTAACTCCTGAAATAAGAAAGCTAAAAATGCAATTAACTAAAAAATAATATCCATTATCATCAATTTGCCTGCGAGGTTGATTATGCAACGAACGACTAATCTATCTGATGATGAATTAAAACTGATACAAATGCGATGTGAGAAAGCAACGGCAGGTCCTTGGATCTCTTATCTTGAAGGTCGCGATCATAACAGTGGCAGTAATTTTATTATGACAGGTGATAAAAATAACCGCGGTGAAGATATTGAACTTATTGGTGCAACTATTGCCGATCAAGAATTTATTGCTCATGCTCGACAAGATATACCAAAATTAATTAATGAAATTAGAAGATTAAAGAAGTTAATTGCAAGTTCTACATAATATTACCTAAACACATAAATGAAAGAACAACGCTTGATGAATTTACCATAGTGGGGGTTACTACTTATTACCTATATTCTTTTTCAACGCATTTATAGATTAATATAAATTGATAGAGGATCTTGGCAGATTAAAATGTTTTTAGCGAATAGATTACCGATGGAAATATTTGTAAACCTACAGTAATGCAACAAAATCAATGAACACTATTTTCATGGTAAGATGCAGTACTCAATATGGCTATTTAAGCTTATTTTACTACTATTTTGTGTGCTTTATTGAAATGAATAAAACCGCTATAACGGCTTAATATATTAT
>NZ_LZHP01000063.1:0-2064 GCF_001690605.1 Gilliamella sp. Nev6-6
TAAGCGGTTAGCCTTGAGCTTGTTGCTGTGGGGGCAGGGTGCTTTGGGGGTGCCATGGGTTTTGGCAGTAGATGATGCGTGTTTTAATTCATCAAGTGGCTTTTCACTGCCCAGTAAGTTATCGGCCCCGTCGAAATAAAAGTGCTCATGATAGCCTTTATAGCTCAGCTCATCCGGTAACTGCCCTTGGCTATAAGGTTGGTGGCTAGCGCTACTGAGTCGGCTTTTTAAGTCGTGGGTAAAGGTTTTTACCCCTTTGTAGTTGTCGGTCATTTGGGTGAGCTCACCGGCAATATTATATTGGTAATGACGTTCAATCGGTTTATTCAGGCTGTCTTTGACCCTGACTTTTTGATTAAGCAATCGACCACGGCTATCAAATTGCTGATGACAATTGAGTTCGCCAAATCGCCCCATGCTACGGGCAATTTCATTGCCTTCCTGCCAGCGGTGGGTCGATAGTGTTTGACCGTTTAGGTCGATTTGGCTGACTTCATCACCTCGGTAATAGTGGGTTAAGATGTTACCATCAGGCAGGCGCATTCTAAATAAGCGTCCCGCTTGGTCATAATCAAAATATTGACTACTAAAGCCTTGGTGCTCTTGCGTGATGCGTCCACATTTGTCGTATTGCCATACCAGTGGCCATTTGCCATCGTCCACCTCATTGAGTCGACCAAATCCATCATAGTGGTAGGTGACCTTTTGCCCATCAGGCAATATACGGGCTGTTAACCGTCCGCAATGGTCACGCTCATAGGTGGTAATTAAGGCGGTGTCGTCTTGCCGAGTATCGCCGTATTCTGTTCGCTTGATTATCTGGTCATTAGCATCATAATCCCAAACGATATAGCGCCCATCAAACAGTTTTTCTGTTTTTACTTTGCCACTCGGCGTGTAATCAATATGATGATTGATGGCTTCGCTAAGTTGCCCTCGTTCATCATAGGTGTAGCGAATAATCGGCTCGGGCACAACATCACTCAAGGTAATATGCCGTTTTAGGCGAATTTCGGCTAGGCGATGGCTTCCTATAACAATTGCTCAAAAAGGTATTGATTTTATTTTTTTTAAAATAACAAAGCAAAAGGCGATTATTTTAATAATGAAGTGTAAACAATACGACGTTTTTCTACATATTAGAGACTGTTCAATATTCTGTGTCATTTCGGTAAACTATGTAGCAAAAAAGGAAATGACACATGTCCTAAGAATTTGATTTTGAAAAAGCATTAAAATTATTACAAAATGGTCAACCGCTAACGGGTAAAGATGGTATTTTAACGCCATTAATCAAGCAGCTAACAGAAGCGGCGTTATCGGCGGAATTAGATTCTCATTTAGCCAACGACATTACCCCTAATCGGCGTAATGGTAAGAGTTCAAAGACAATAAAAAGCTCATCAGGCAGTTTCGAACTTGATGCACCAAGAGATAGAAACGGTTCATTTGAACCTCAACTCATCAAAAAAAATCAGACAACATTAAACGATGAAATTGAACAAAAAATTCTCAGTATGTATGCGCTGGGGATGAGTTATAAAGATATCAGCCAGCATATTGAAGAGATTTATGCTTTTCGTCTTTCTCCTGCAACTTTAACCGCCATTACAGATAAAATCATTCCTGAGCTCAGATTATGGCAACAACGACCGCTAGAATCGCTTTATCCGTTTGTTTGGATGGATGCAATTCATTATAAAGTAAAAGAAGATGGGGTTTATCACAGCAAGGCTGTTTATACTGTACTTGCACTTAATTTAGCCGGAAAAAAGGAAGTATTAGGCTTGTATTTATCTGAAAACGAAGGGGCTCATTTTTGGTTATCGGTGTTGACCGATTTACAAAACCGAGGATTAAATGACATTTTAATTGCTTGTGTCGATGGATTAGTTGGCTTTCCTGAAGCGATTAATACTATTTACCCACAAACAGAGGTTCAACTTTGTGTTATTCATCAAATCCGCCATTCAATTAAGTATGTTGCCTCTAAACATCACAAAGCATTTATGAGCGATTTGAAACTTGTTTACAAGGCGGTCTCTCGTGAAGCAGCAATTGATG
>NZ_LZHP01000064.1:0-16959 GCF_001690605.1 Gilliamella sp. Nev6-6
TATCAATTTCGTTACACAGCTGATGGATTATTAAGTGAAGAAATTGGTTTTGATAATATAAAAACCACGTACCATTATAATAAAAACAACCAACTTATTGCCCGTTGTGAATACGGAGATGAACATCAATCTGAGCCATTTATTACCCGATATGAGCGTGACAGCCTTGGGCGATTAATTCAAAAAATATTACCGGATGGAAATATTGAGCACTATGAATATGATACTATCGGTCGCTTGATAGCGGTAAAAGATAACGAGAATGTATTAGGTTGGGAATATAACAAAAGTAATCAACTCACAGCCGAACACCAAAACTGGGCGACTATCCGTCATCGCTACGATGAAAACACCGGCTTACTCAATGGCACTAAACTGCCCGATGGGCAATGGTTAGAATATCATTACAATCAGGGTCAGCTACTGGGAATGACACTCGACCACCAGCCATTAGCCGCTTTTCGTTGGGATAAACAAGGGCGAGAGTGTGAACGTCGTCAGGGTAATGGGCTGGTTAACCGTTACCAGTATGACCCACTAGGGCAACTTATTGCCCATCAACGTTATCATGGTTATGATATTAGCACCCAGACCTCGCCAACGCCAATTTGGCAACAGCAATATCACTACAATCCTAACGGACAGCTTGCTGAAATTACCGGACATCAGCCACGCCGTTACCGTTATGATAACGCTGACCAGTTACACACCGTAACTTACCCTGAGGTCAATCCCGAGCAGCATCATGCTGAAAAAGTCGAGCAGTTTGATTATGACGCAACGGGCAATAAAATCAGTGAAACCCAAGCACTAGCCCCCACGCCTTTTCATGCCAATATCGCCAAAGGCAACCGATTAACCTTTTTTAGTGATAAACACTTTGAATATGACCGCTTTGGTAACCTAATTGCCGAAAAGCGCGGAAAAAACCACAGTCTAGTTACCCACTATGAGTACGACTGCCGGCACCGGTTAATCAAAGTGATTAAACCAACGGGGCTTATCATCACCTATACTTATGATGCCTTTAACCGTCGTACCAGTAAAACCGTAGATGGTAAAACTACCGAGTTTATCTGGCAAGGTAGTAAACTTATTGCCGAGACCGATAACGATAAACATTGGCAAAGCTACCTTTACGAGCTAGACTCTTACCGTCCCTTAGCCCTTGTGCACGGCAATGCCCAACAAGATAATATCAAACTCTACTGGTACCAAAACGACCACCTCGGCACACCCATTGCCCTTACCGGCAGCTTAGGTGACACGCTCTACGAATGCCAGTATAATGCTTATGGTCAGATAATAAACGAAACCTACCATCAGGACGATATAGATTCCCTGCCGAATAATCCGTTAAGGTTCCAAGGGCAATATTATGATGAGGAAACAGGACTTCATTACAACCTAAACCGCTATTACGACCCGTTTACCGGCAGATATATTACTCAAGACCCACTTGGTATACAGGGTGGCTTAAATAGTTATCAATATGCCGGTAGTGATCCGATAAATTGGATAGATCCGTTAGGATTGATTAAGGTTGAAAATAATGGGTTTGAGGAGGTTGCTGGAGAGGGAGCCAAAAGCTTACAACAATTAGCAAAAACAGAAATGGACAATCTAGCTGCTCTATATAACAATAAAAACATTCATCCTAAAGATTTTACCATTTCAGTAAATGGTAAAATACTCGTCGCCGATAAAAATGTCAGTATTGGAGCACCGGTATTCACTGGAGCATCTGAGGCTGATGTTATGGCTTATTTTAAACGTCTATCTGGTGTTGATACTATGCCAACAGCAAAAATTATTCCGGGGAAAGGAACGATATATTCAATTAAGATCACAGAAGGTCCCAATGCTGGTAGTAATATTACGTTAAGAAATTTTTCCGAATCTGTAGCACAAACTAAAGCAAAATGGACTATAGATATCAAAAACCCGAGTATTAATAAAGGAAACAGAGTGGAGATGAAATTTCAATGAATTTTAAAAAAATTTATAATTCTATTTTAGAAAGTGCTTTTGGTTATTCAATGGGCACAATGTGGCAACATTTAGATAATTACACGAAAGATATAAAAATACCCTACGAAATAAGAAAAGATTTATTTTTTAGAATATTAGAAAAATTAATAAAAGATGGACATATTAGATTAGCTAGAAATGGAATTTTTTTATCTGGCACAATTGAAGAACAAATTAATTCTATTAAGAATATTTGGCCTCCTTACCCTCCCGATAACGAGGATGATGATCTAGATGATGTAGGTATGTGGTTCTATGTGAAATTAAATTGCGGCATTGTTTGGATTACCAGTAATGGTCAAGAGGTTTGGACTTAAATTAAAAAATTGCTATAAAGGCAATATTATGATGAAGAAAGACAATTACATTACAATTTAACCTTTATTACGACTTGTTTATCGGCAGATATATCCGACAAGATTCGTTCGGAAGGCGTGGCTAGCTAAATAATTATCATGGAATTCAATTATAACTAATTTTAATATATTGAACTAGCCTTTACTTCATCAAACATACCTTAGAATTTCTCATATTTCCTAATATGTCGATTAAAACTGGAAAATGGATGAAAACCAATACTCGTTTTAAAGTTGAAGGTGGGCAAATGACAACTCAACTTGGACAAGGTAGAGGCATAGAAATTTTTAATGAAAATATTGTTCATTTTGAAAAAGTAAAATAAAGGTAAAAATATGCTATTAAAATTAGAAACTTCTAAAGTTCCAATGAAAATGGTCTTTTTATTATCAAAGGAATTAAAAAATAATCCAGAAAGAGTCGCTTTAACACAAGCATTAACGTTAGACAAATCAAAACCTACAATGGGTCTCAAAGGTACCAATGGTCTTTTTGGATCAAAAGAGTGGTGGAATAGTATTGAGCAGGGGAGGATACCTTTATTATTTATTTCAGGAATAATAAAAAAAGCTTATGTAGCAGGGCAAGATCCCTCAAATTTTAATAATACAGTTGATTTATTACTTGAAGATGGGACAATTCAATCTGTTGGTATTTATACCAACAAAAAAGAAGATTCAAAGCTCTTTAAAATAGGATATAGTGCAAGTATCGTTTATGCATTAGATGAAATGAAATTACAACCAGATTTTGATGGTAAAATAAATCGCTCTAAAACAGCTTTAGAAATGACAGTCTCATTAGAGCCTGTAGAATAACTTCCAATTTAGATTCAATTTAACATATCAAATCGGCAAGGTAAGCTTAATACTTAGCTTACTTTGTTAGATTTAAATTATTATTGTGTCAACTAACCATTTGCTATGATGTTATTAGCGTTAATATTATGATAAACCCAAATGTTTTTTGGTGGCATATACTTTGAGCATGATTGCTTTGGCAACCTGATTGTGGAAAAACGTGGAAAAGGCCACAGTCTAATAAACTTATTGCCGAGACCGATAACGATAAACACTGGCAAAGCTACCTTTACGAGCCAGACTCTTACCGTCCCTTAGCCCTTCTTGTGCATGGTAATGCCCAACAAGATAACATCAAACTCTACTGGTATCAAAACGACCACCTCGGCACACCCATTGCCCTCACCAGCAACATGGGTGACACCCTCTACGAATGCCAGTATAATGCCTATGGACAGATAATAAACGAAACCCACCATCAGGACGATATAGATTCCCTGCCCGATAACCCATTAAGATTCCAAGGGCAATATTATGATGAGGAAACAGGACTTCATTACAACCTAAACCGTTACTACGACCCATTTACCGGCAGATATATCACCCAAGACCCACTAGGTATACTGGGCGGATTAAATAGTTATCAATATGTCAATGGCGATCCGATAAATTGGATAGATCCGTTAGGGTTGATTAAGGTTGAAAATAGTGGGTTTGAGGGGATCGCTGGAGAGGAGACGAAAAATTATCTACAAGGTAAAAATATTGGCGAATATAGCGCAATCAAACCCGGTCCATTAACAGATGATTTAGCTGGAACTTTTGCTGGAGGTAGGTATAAAGAAATTGTACTTGAACAAGATATAATTTTATATCGCGCTGGAACAGCAGATAAGCCTTTCGGTCAATTTTTCAGTGTAGAATCTCCCCAAGGTATTTTACAGACTCGTATAGATAAAGCTGTATTACCGAAATGGCCAGGAGGAGGAACCTCTCCAATTGACTCATCTATAGCCATAAAAATTCCCGCAGGTACGAAAGTTTATGTGGGGGAAGTGGGTGCTCAGAATGGTATTTATATAGGAGGAACACAACAAATCATTGTACCTAAACCATGGACAATAAAGGAAGCAGAAATTATGGAGATTAAACCATTAAAATGAATAATCATATAAAAAAAATAAAGTTAATTCTTTTTGAAATATCCATATTATTGAAAAAAGGAAATTACCCTGACTGGGGAAATAGTTTTATGAAATTTAGTGAAGACATAGAAATTAATTTCGAAGCTGTAAAAAATCAAATATTAATACTATATGGAGGTATGGGATCTTTTAATGATATAGTGTTACATAATAATAAAAAACCATTAATTAATGAAAATAACAGATTAGATGATTTAAGAACTCAGCTGTATAAATTAATTACAAATAATTAATTTGAAAGAGGTTTTACTTTGTCAAACATACCTTTTAAAGCTTTTGTCCATTTGGTGATAATTAACGTTACCACCAAATTCTATAATTTCTCATTTCTCTAATATGTCGATTAAAACTGGAAAATGGATGAAAACCAATACTCGTTTTAAAGTTGAAGGCGGGCAAATGACAACTCAACTTGGACAAGGTAGAGGTATAGAGATTTTTAATGAAAATATTGTTCATTTTGAAAAAGTAAAATAAAGGTAAAAATATGCTATTAAAATTAGAAAATTCAAAAATACCAATGAAATTAGTCTATCTCCTATCTGAAGAATTAAAGGCTAAACCTGAACAAATTCCATTGGCACAATCACTTACTCTTGATAAGTCAAAACCCTATATGGGATTAAAAGGTACCTATGGCCTTTTTGGATCACAGGAATGGTGGGATAACATTAACCAAGGTCGAATGCCTTTACAATATGTAACTGGAGTAATAACTAGAACTTACGTAGCAGGTCAAGATCCATCATCAATTGATAATAGTTTTAGTTTATTATTAAACAATGGCTCTACGTGTGAAGAAAGCATTTATGATTATATTAACAAAGAAGATAAGAAGCTTTTTCAAATAGGTTCTAAAGTTGAAATTGTCTATGCTCATGATGAATTGAAAAGAAGAGGCAGTAATGGAGAAAAGTCTTACTTAGATATGGTATTAGAAATGGCAGTTTCATTAGATTCTGTAGAATAAGTTCCAATTTAGATTCAATTTAACATATCAAATCGGCAAGGTAAGCTTAATACTTAGCTTACTTTCGCTAGATTTAAATTATTATTGTGTCAACTAACCATTTGCTATGATGTTATTAGCGTTAATATTATGATAAACCCAAATGTTTTTTGGTGGCATATACTTTGAGCATGATTGCTTTGGCAACCTGATTGTGGAAAAACGTGGAAAAGGCCACAGTCTAATAAACTTATTGCCGAGACCGATAACGATAAACACTGGCAAAGCTACCTTTACGAGCCAGACTCTTACCGTCCCTTAGCCCTAGTGCACGGTAATGCGCAGCAAGACAATATCAAACTCTACTGGTACCAAAACGACCACCTCGGCACACCCATTGCCCTTACCGGCAGCTTAGGTGACACCCTCTACGAATGCCAGTATAATGCCTATGGGCAGATAATAAACGAAACCTATCATCAGGACGATATAGATTCCCTGCCGGATAACCCATTAAGATTCCAAGGGCAATATTATGATGAGGAAACGGGGTTACATTATAATCTTAATCGCTATTATGACCCGTTTATTGGTAGGTATATTACTCAAGATCCAATAGGAATTTTAAGTGATATCAACCTATATCGATATGTAGGCAATAATCCTATTAGTGGAATATATCCGTTAGGATTGGATTTTATAGATCTTTATCGTGGTACAGATAATACTGCAGAAATTCAAGCTTATCATGAAACAGGTTGGGTTTTTAGCGAAACGGGATATAACGCTTATGAGCAGGCAATAAGAGATGGTATATTGGGAAGAGATGCTGTAAGTAAAGCTATTATTGAATCAAAATATGCTCATGCAAAACAAATACACGATTGGGGAACGTTGGATCAATATATTCGAGCTCATGGAGAGTGGGGACACGAGCTTAAAGAAATAGGAAAGCGTTCTTTAATATCTTTTACCACTAACGCCGAAAAAGCAGCTGAATGGGGGTTTAATAGTAATAAAATAATTATTCATATCAAAATGCCAAGAAGCCAAGCTATTCAACATACATTAGAAACATCAACAGAATTAGAATATTTAATTATTAACGGGGTAAAACCATGAAATGGATAAAAGCAGAAGGTGTTAACTTTAAATATATTTTTCCTAATGATGATATCATGAAAGAGGAAGGAGAGTTATTTAGAACTAATATAACCTTATTAGGGGAGAAGATCAATCCCTCTTTTGATTTTTATAAAACCTTACAAAGTGGGGTGAATACAAGATTAGCTATTTTTAAAAATTATCGGTTAAAAACGCTTCGAGGAGACTATATACCCCTTTATGACACACCATATTGCATTATATGGCCAGATGATGTCAATTTAACAGAGTTAGATAAAAAGGTAGCAAATGGTTGTTTTAGTGATGAAGATTTTAGCCGTTCAATTAGAGCAAGAATGGTTAAAATAGTGCTTTGTAGAAATTGCCGAGCGGAATATATGGGTTTGGTTGTTGATTCTTCTGAAGTTTATACTGTTGAAACTGAAAAAACTAACTTTGATTATCGTTTGGGATCTGAATTATTGGATAAGAAAATAAAAAACTATAAATTTAAAAAATGCCCAAATTGTAATTCACCTTTTACTATATATGTAGCTAAGATTTTTTATGAATGTGAAGATAAAAAATTTATATGGTAATCAAAATACAAGATAGTAGTCTGGTAATGTTCTTACTGAAAATACCAATCCCCGTATAATACTTGCGGGAAGAGGATTTTTGGCTATGACCGCTTTGGTAACCTAATTGCGGAAAAACGCGGAAAAAACCACCGTCTAGTTACCCACTATCAATATGACTGTCAGCATCGACTAATCAAAGTAATTAAACCGACGGGGCTTATCATCACCTATACTTATGATACTTTTAACCGTCGTACTAGCAAAACAGTGGAGGGTAAAACCACCGAATTTATCTGGCAAGACCATAAATTAATAGCAGAATGTGCCGATAACGATAGATTCTGGCGAAGTTATATTTATGAACCCGATAGCCATCGACCACTAGCCCAAATCCTTGGAAAAGCAGGACAGTCAGAAAAGTTAAAAACCTATTGGTATCAAAATAACTACTTAGGCACGCCTCATCGTCTTACAGACAGCCTTGGCGAAACTGTTTATGAATGCGAATACAGCGCCTATGGCGAAATCATCCATGAACATTGGCCACAAGCTGAAAATAATATTAAACCCATAAATCCACTTAGATTTCAGGGACAATATTATGATGAAGAAACCAGTTTACATTATAATCTTAATCGCTATTACGCTCCTAATCTGGGTCGATTTATTACCCAAGATCCGGCTAAACTTTATGGTGGATTAAATAGCTATCAATATTGTTTTAATCCGATTATCTGGATTGACCCGCTTGGATTACTTGCTGGTTTAGGGAGCCATGCGCCTTATGATCCTCACCTTGTGCGCAAGCAGTTAGAAGAACTATACGGCCCCGGTAATGTGGTTTCTAACACCGTTCCATTGCCAAATAATAAAAATGTTAAATTAAGAGGCCAGCGACATCCTAAATCCAGAATTGTGTTTGACAATAGAGGATTAGGTATTTTTGATGATATTGCACGATATGACACCGTGTTGCCAAGCGCTGAATTTTACAATAAAAGTTATCGAGGCCAAATGAAAATGGCAACTGAAGATTTACGAAGAGCTATCCAACGGGGAGAAGTAAATCCTGGGATATTTACACCAGAGCAGTTAAAAGCAATTAATGCCGGTAAATCTAAAATACCTGATTATATTTGGCATCATCATCAACATCGCGCTAGAATGCAACTGGTTCCAGATGACGAGCATTTTAAAACAGGCCATATAGGTGGCGAAGCATTATCTAAGGGGAAATAAATATGCTAAGGTTAGAAAAAAATAGTGAGGCTATCGGTATTAATTTTGTATATAACTGTTTATTAAGTGGTGCCATCAATATGGGTGAGGTCAATCGTTGGGCAGAAAAAGTCATTGGTGAAAATGAAGTAAGCGATTTACCCGATTATATTTTTGATTTGATTGATTTTAAAGGGGAAGTAACTGACTTACGAAAATTGATAGGTTTGTTTCCTTCTTGGAAGCACACAAAAGAGCAAGATAGGGCTGTTTATGGCATAGCGGTCAAAAGAGGGGAAAAATTATCTCAAGACGATGTCTCATTTAATGAAGAACAAGCATTAGAAGCTTTAAAAAAACACCCAGAAGTCGAAAAATTGTTCAGAGAAACATTCCCTTTTATCGATTTTTAATTGTTTAATTCGTCAGCTTATATCTCTACCATAAGAATGGGTATGTAAATACCCCAAACTTAGTACACAACTCACGTAGAAAATTAAGCTGCCTGTTTTAATGTTTTATATTCGAGCGGTGTCATGTTATTTAATGCCTCATGCGGTCTTTCGGTGTTATAAATCGTTAACCATTCTTCGGTTATTCTCCTTGCTTGTGCTAAGTTGTTAAAAAGATATAAATCGAGTACTTCAGTACGATAGGTACGATTAAATCGTTCAATATAACCATTTTCATAAGGGCTACCGGGCTGGATATAATCAATGGCTATATCATGTGATTTAGCCCAGTTTATAAAGGTTTTTCCTGTAAATTCTGGTCCATTATCGACGCGTATTTTTAACGGATAACCATGATACTCCGCCAATTTATCCAAATAACGAGTCACTCTACCTGCGGGTAAACTCACACCAATATCAATACCTAATGCCTCACGATTAAAGTCATCGATGACATTGAATGTCCTAAAGCGACGTTGATTACGACTACTGTCACTCATAAAATCCATTGACCAACATTCACCTTGTTTATTGGGGGCTAATAACCTTTCCGGGCATCGTGGAGGAATGCGTTTTTTACGCTTTACCCTGAGATTAAGCTTTAATTCACAATACACCCGATATACCCGTTTATGATTCCATTGATAGCCGAGCTTTCTGATACGATTAAAACATTTAGGAAAGCCCCAGCGTAAATGCCGGTCTGTGATAGCATTCAACACCGAAACAATCACCGAATCATCCTGTAACTTAGCTTGATAATAGTAAGCACAACGGCTTAAACCAACAATGGCACAACTCATAGCAATAGTAACTGAATGATTTTGTTGTAGTTGCTGTGCCCACGTTTTACGTGCCCCTGTTGGCACTAAAGCTTTTTTATGATTTCTTCCTGAAGCTGGGATTTTAAGCTCAGTTCGGCAAACATCTGCTTAACCTTGCAGTTTTCAGCCTCCAGCTCCTTTAAGCGTTTAATATCCGACGTTTCCATACCGCCGTATTTTTCTCGCCACTTATAGAAAGTTGAATTACCCATGCCATATTTGCGACAGAGTTCCTTGACAGGAATACCTGCTTCAGCTTCTTTTAAAATAGCGACGATTTGATGTTCAGTCATTTTTTTCATAATTAAATCCTCTTTTACTTTTATCATAGAGAATTTTCTACTTTTTGGCTGTACTATTTTAGGGGATAGTTACAGGTAGAATTCTCGCTAGCATGATCAGCAGAAAAGATTTATTTACTTTTCTGCTTTTTTTATGCGACCTTAAAAATACGGTATTGTGGTGCTACTGGCAATCGCCTAACCTTTTTTAGTGATAAACACTTTGAATATGACCGCTTTGGCAACCTAATTGCGGAAAAACGTGGAAAAAACCACAGTCTAGTTACCCACTATCAATACGACTGCCGGCATCGACTTATCAAAGTAATTAAACCGACGGGGCTTATCATCACCTATACTTATAATGCTTTTAACCGTCGTACTAGCAAAACTGTGGGATGGGATAACTATATTAAACGTTTACCAATCCAAAAAACACCGCCAATGAATTAACTGAGGTTTAAAATGAAGATATTAGAGAAACAAAATAATTTATTAAATGTTCAAATGAGTGAGAGGGAGTTTAACTTAATAAGAGAGCTTGAATCTGCTGTTTTAGTTTCATGCAGTGTAAATGAAATTCCTACCTTAACAGGGTGGACTAGAGAAGATCTTTTAGAATTTGGGGTCATGCTTAGTGAACTAGCAGAGAAACACAATATTAATTTATAACAGAATTAAAGCTTGTTAAATTTCTGCCTGATGTTGGGATTTTTTTATCTTTTTTAGATCTGCATCGTAAGTTCAATAATGAACTTGTTTTAACTCACCTTAATAATAACCGGATGTCCAGCAATAAGGTCGCTGACAAGGGCGTTGAGGGGATTGTTGGAAAAGAAACTGATACACAATTAGTGCCAGATACTTTTGTATCAGATGTTACTACTCATAATAAACAAACAGGACAGTTAAATGCAAAAAAAAACAGGTATTTCTGGCGCTCATAACCAAGATGCTTTTTTAGAATCAATTGAAATGACAGAGGCTAAAATTGTTGGTCCTAAATATACAGATGCACGTTTTCCTGGTTTGATTGAGTATGAATTTCAGCTACCAGCTAGAGCAGCAAACGGACCAAATACAGGTAAAATTATTCGTTTTAAAAAAGCTGAAAAGAAAACGACCTATGATCCAGCAAGACTTTCCGATGCAAAAGTAGCAGATATGTCAAATAAAGCAGCGAAAAAAGCGGAAAATTATTTTAGAAATAATCCAGATAAAAGAGAATGTTCTGTGCAAATTGATTGATATTGGTTCACTGTAACAAAAAATCAAAGCACAGGTAAAATAAGCAATGCATTTCTTACAATACCAGAGAGGAATATAAAATGAATCATAATTTAACATGGTTAAATAAAATAGCAAAAGAAATAGAAGAACAAGGAGGAGGTGATTTATATTACTTAATCGAGACGATGTACAAAGAGCATAAAATGAATCTTTTACAATTTATTTATGATGCATCACGAGGTATTGGATGCGATGTACATGAGGGGTTGGGATATGCGTTAGATGAAGGTTATGAAGACCCACAAGATTTCAAAAGTGTTGATTTTTATGTTGGAGAGATGGATAGCTCAGAGCTTTCCCCACAAAAATTTGTTGAACTTATGCAAATAATATCAAATAGCTATATTGAAGCGCATCCTAAAGATAAAGATTCAATCGAATTTTATATGAATAAATTAAGAGAACGTTATTCAAAGTAAATAGTAAAATCCCTCACATAATTAGTGGGGGAGCATGTTTTATTTATTAAAATTAACAAGAAAAATTTAACAATTAGCTTATCTTGTTTGATTTTTATCGCATTAATTCTGGCAATATCAGTATCATTATAACGGATAGCTTGCCGAAATCACCAGACATCAGCCACGCCGTTATCGTTATGATAACGCCGGTCAGTTACACACAGTGACTTACCCTGAGGTCAATCCCAAGCAACATCATGCTGAAAAAGTCGAGCAGTTTGATTACGACTCAACGGGTAATAAAATCAGTGAAACCCAAGCGCTAGCCCCCACACCTTTTCACGCCAATATTGCCAAAGGCAACCGGTTAACCTTTTTTAGTGATAAACACTTTGAGTATGACCGTTTTGGTAACCTAATTGCGGAAAAATGCGGAAAAAATCACAGTCTAGTTACCCACTATGAGTACGACTGCCGGCACCGGTTAATCAAAGTGATTAAACCGACGGGGCTTATCATCACCTATACTTATGATGCCTTTAATCGGCGTACTAGCAAAACTGTGGATGGTAAAACCACCGAGTTTATGTATTCGTCTCATCCATGAGACTCACCCTTGCAGGGTCAACGCTAAAGCGTTGTTCAAATTTGTTCCAGACAAATTTGTGGCAAGGTAGTAAACTTATTGCCGAGACTGATAACGATAAACACTGGCAAAGCTACCTTTACGAGCCAGACTATTACCGTCCATTAGCCCTTGTGCACGGCAATGCGCAGCAAGACAATATCAAACTCTACTGGTATCAAAACGACCACCTCGGCACACCCATTGCTCTTACCGGTAGCTTAGGTGACACGCTCTACGAATGCCAGTATAATGCCTATGGTCAGATAATAAACGAAACCTACCATCAGGACGATATAGATTCCCTGCCGAATAATCCGTTAAGATTCCAAGGGCAATATTATGATGAGGAGACGGGGTTACATTACAACCTAAACCGTTACTACGACCCATTTACCGGCAGGTATATCACCCAAGACCCACTTGGTATACTAGGCGGACTAAATAGTTATCAATATGTTAATGGTGATCCGATAAATTGGATAGATCCGTTAGGGTTGATTAAGGTTGAAAATAATGGGTTTGAGGGGATTGCAGAGAAGGAAGTAACACATGCGGTAACTCATTTTCCTAAAAATCCAAATGATCTAAGTAAAATATTAGAAGTTGAACCAAAAGTAACTACTACACAACATAAAACTACTCGTATGGTTTGGGAACCTAACAGTAATACAAGGATTCGTTATGAAAGCCATCCTGGTGATAGCGGAATTTTTAATCCTCGCCACCATGGTGAACATTATCATATAGAAATTAAACCTAATAATTTGACTTGGAATCAGGCTAAACGGCAAAATGCTATTCAGAAAGTTAAACCTGAAGATTATAAACTTGGTCATGGTACAGGTTTTCTTCCAGGCGAAAAACATCCAGGACAATAAATTATGTTATTAAACGAAATGAATATATCAGATGGCAAAATTATAAGTTTTAATGCAAGTTTGCAAGGTTTAAAGTTGTTTATTCAAGATTGGGAAGAGCAAAGATGGTTAATTATTTTTAAAGAAGTTTTATCATTTCAATCTATGAGTGCTGAGTATGAAGAGCTTTCCCATTTAGATATAGTTGTAGAAGACAATTTCAAAAAATACACCATGGAATATTTTGACGATGAAAACCTAAGGGATTATCTATGTTTTAATTTTTATGGGGCATGGTCTGATAGAGCATTATTAAAAATAATTGCTAAAAATAATTATAGCATTAGTAAATTATCAGAACGTTAAATAAAACTATTTTTGACCTAAACTAGTTTTAAATTTTATGTATTTTAGATAAAAATAGCGGTTAATATTGTTTTATGTAACATGATTATAAAATAGTATTAATATTAAATTTAGGCGGCTCACCTAATAAAGTCAAAACAGATGTGTACTAGCTCAAATTTAATCTGACATACCGAATAAAAATTTTGCTTATTTGGTGGCAGTGAAAACTGTCACCAAGTCTTGTCATTTCTTATTTTTAACCGTCTCACCAGTAAAACCGTGGATGGTAAAACTACCTAAACGAAACCTACCATCAGGACGATATAGATTCCCTGCCGGATAATCCGTTAAGGTTCCAAGGGCAATATTATGATGAGGAGACGGGGTTACATTACAACCTAAACCGTTACTACGACCCATTTACCGGCAGATATATCACCCAAGACCCAATTGGCATACTGGGTGGCTTAAATAGTTATCAATATGTTAATGGTGATCCGATAAATTGGATAGATCCGTTAGGGTTAATTAAGGTTGAAAATAATGGGTTTGAACATCTAAAACTTTCGGATAGACACTTATTAGATAGGGTTAGTATACCTAAAGGTACCGGTAATTCTATTTTCACTGGAACAAGAACCGAGGCATTAGCTGATCTTGCTAAAATTAAATCTGGCGTTGCTATTAGAGATGGTGAATTATTTACAACATCATCAGGCAGAGTATGGGGTATACATAATAATTCTGTCCACCCAGTTTCTGGACCTGGAGTTGTAAATATTTCATCATTAGAATATAACATATTAGTTCAAGCAAGAAAAAGAGGAAAAGATAACGCTTTAATTACACTAGGTCATTTAGAAAAAAATAAAAAACTTAGTTCCGAGAAAGTAGAAAGAATTAAAATACTTTTAAATTTAATGAAGGATAAAAAATGAGTTATTCACCTTTTATTAATCTTTATTTACGTGATCAAAAATCAGAGCAAGAAATTATTTCTAAGTTAGAGCTCATAACTGGATTAAAAATAGATTCACTAAATTTTCCTAACAAAAATAATGTGTTACATATATCGTATATAGAATTCACTCAGGGTTTTAAAACTGAAATATCTATTTATTGGCCAACTAATTTAAATAATATTATTAATGGGTATTATATCGCACAAGAATTATCTTGTGCATTGAATGTCCTTATTTTATTTGATGCAAGTCTTTTTGATTGCAATGCAGTATCATTTGATGGAGATGATATTTGGTTTTTAGCTAATAATAGAAACTTAAAACAGGTTAACGTTAAGATTTTAGATGATGGAATAGATATTTTATCGTAAAGGTGACCCTGTAAATAAATTTGTGTATTTGCAGTTTTTTATTTGGCAACGACTTTACCGAACCAGTGCGGTTAAATGGTCTAATCGCATAAGTAACTCAACAATTATAAATTTAATCCAACAAGTTGAATTACACACCCGAGTCGCACAAGAGTGGCAGCGTGTTTCGGTGTTAGCAAAGTACACTTATAACACGCTTCACCAACTTGTTGCGGTGACGAATGCCGCAAATGAGACCGAGCACTATACTTATGATGATAAGCATGTTATTCAATCACGAATCATGGCGGGTGGGGCAACCTTTTATTGGGCATGGCAAAATGAAGGTAAGCAGGCACGCTGTTTACGGCAATGGGCGAACTTTCCTCAATTGGATAGTCAGTATCAATGGAATGATGAAGAAAACAGTGTCACGATAATCCACCAAGATGGCAGTAAAAGTTATTATAAGCATAATACCCATGGTAAATTAATCCAAAAAATATCTGCGGCGGGTCATGTACAAAGCTACGAATATAATGATAAAGGGCAACTGACAGCTGAAATTGATGGTGAAGGTCATATTACCTATTATGATTATTCCCCCATCACTGGCGCGTTAGATACCATCACTTATCCCGATGGGCATAGTGTTCATTATGACTACTTGCATGGGGAAATTTATACCCTCACTCAGGGTGATAAAGAGACTTACCAACAATGGCGTTTTCGGCGTGATAGCCAAGGGAACTTACTGGAGCTAATCGACCCTCAAGAGCGTAGCACGGTATATCAATATAATGCTCAAGGTAAGCCCATTTTTATTCAATATCCTGACCAGAGTCACCAACGTTTAGTTTGGTCAGAGCAAGGGGAATTATTAGAGGATAACTCTTCAATTCAAGGTTTACGCCAATTTGGCTATGATGCTATTGGTCGCTTAGAATGGGAAAAACAACAAAACGGCAGTACCACACACTATCGTTATGATGCGTTAAATCGAATTACCCAAATTATCTTACCCAATAACACCACCCGTGAGTATCGGTATAATGCTTATGGTAAAGTGATTTGGTTTAAAGATGAAATGGGCAAAATCACCCAATATGATTACGCCGCGCCGTTATGTAAATACCCCAAACTTAGTACACAACTCACGTAGAAAATCATGCTGCTTGTTTTAGTGTTTTATACTCAATCGGTGTCATGTTATTTAATGCCTCATGCGGTTTTTCGGTGTTATAAACCGTTAACCTTTCTTCAGTTATTCTCCTTGCTTGCGCAAAGTTGTTAAAAAGATATAAATCGAGTACTTCAGTACGATAGGTACGATTAAATCGTTCAATATAGCCATTTTGATAAGGGCTACCGGGCTGGATATAATCAATGGTTATACCATGTAATTTAGCCCAGTTGGTAAAGGTTTTTCCTGTAAATTCTGGGCCATTATCGACCCGTATTTTTAATGGATACCCATGATATTCGGCCAGTTTATCTAAGTAACGGGTAATCCTTCCTGCGGGTAAGCTTACTGCAATATCAATACCTAACGCCTCACGATTAAAGTCATCGATGACATTGAATGTCCTAAAGCGACGTTGATTACGACTACTGTCACTCATAAAATCCATTGACCAACATTCACCTTGTTTATTGGGAGCCAATAACTTTTCTGGCTCCCGAGGTGGAATTCGTTGTTTTCGTTTTGTTTTAAGATTCAGTTTTAACTCACAATACACTCGATAAACACGTTTATGATTCCATTTATAGCCGAGCTTTCTGATACGATTAAAAC
This sequence comes from Gilliamella sp. Nev6-6, assembly GCF_001690605.1. Lineage (NCBI taxonomy): Bacteria > Pseudomonadati > Pseudomonadota > Gammaproteobacteria > Orbales > Orbaceae > Gilliamella > Gilliamella sp. Nev6-6. Next base: position 16,434 of record NZ_LZHP01000064.1, read on the forward strand.
ATTTAGGAAAGCCCCAGCGTAAATGCCGGTCTGTGACAGCATTCAACACCGAAATAATCACCGAGTCATCCTGCAACTTAGGTTGATAATAGTAAGCACAACGGCTTAAGCCAACAATGGCACAACTCATAGCAATAGTAACCGAATGATTTTGTTGTAGTTGCTGTGCCCACGTTTTACGTGCCTTTGTGGGCACTAAAGCTTTTTTATGATTTGTTCCTGATGCTGTGATTTTAAACTTAGCTCAGCAAACATCTGTTTAAGCTTACGGTTTTCGGCCTCAAGCTCCTTTAAGCGTTTAATATCCGACGTTTCCATACCGTCCTATTTTTCCCGTCATTTATAAAAAGTTGAATTACCCATGCCATATGTACGGCACAACTCTTTAACGGGTACACCTACCTCTGCTTCTTTTAAAATAGCTACGATTTGGTGTTCAGTCATTTTTTTCATAATTAAATCCCCTTTTCTTTTATCATAGAGAATTTTCTACTTTTTTGCTGTACTATTTTAGGGGATAGTTACA
>NZ_LZHP01000065.1:0-59884 GCF_001690605.1 Gilliamella sp. Nev6-6
CATCAATTGCTGCTTCACGAGAGACCGCCTTGTAAACAAGTTTCAAATCGCTCATAAATGCTTTGTGATGTTTAGAGGCAACATACTTAATTGAATGGCGGATTTGATGAATAACACAAAGTTGAACCTCTGTTTGTGGGTAAATAGTATTAATCGCTTCAGGAAAGCCAACTAATCCATCGACACAAGCAATTAAAATGTCATTTAATCCTCGGTTTTGTAAATCGGTCAACACCGATAACCAAAAATGAGCCCCTTCGTTTTCAGATAAATACAAGCCTAATACTTCCTTTTTTCCGGCTAAATTAAGTGCAAGTACAGTATAAACAGCCTTGCTGTGATAAACCCCATCTTCTTTTACTTTATAATGAATTGCATCCATCCAAACAAACGGATAAAGCGATTCTAGCGGTCGTTGTTGCCATAATCTGAGCTCAGGAATGATTTTATCTGTAATGGCGGTTAAAGTTGCAGGAGAAAGACGAAAAGCATAAATCTCTTCAATATGCTGGCTGATATCTTTATAACTCATCCCCAGCGCATACATACTGAGAATTTTTTGTTCAATTTCATCGTTTAATGTTGTCTGATTTTTTTTGATGAGTTGAGGTTCAAATGAACCGTTTCTATCTCTTGGTGCATCAAGTTCGAAACTGCCTGATGAGCTTTTTATTGTCTTTGAACTCTTACCATTACGCCGATTAGGGGTAATGTCGTTGGCTAAATGAGAATCTAATTCCGCCGATAACGCCGCTTCTGTTAGCTGCTTGATTAATGGCGTTAAAATACCATCTTTACCCGTTAGCGGTTGACCATTTTGTAATAATTTTAATGCTTTTTCAAAATCAAATTCTTGGGACATGGGTCATTTCCTTTTTTGTTACATAGTTTACCGAAATGACACAGAATATTGAACAGTCTCAACTTGCCATATGGCATTTGGCATCGAATATTTTTCATTGATGAATCAATACTACGTAATTGCTTTAATAAATTATCTTGATCTAAATAGAACTGCCCCTTAAAAACAATGCTTAATGCTAATGGCGCTTGAATATTTGGATTTTCAATTAATGCTTCATCAGCTTGTTGTAATTTTGATTTCTTACCAAATAAGCGTGAAAAAATATTCATTTATACTCCTTAAATTAACCCTTCCCAAAATACGTTAAAAATGCTACTAGTAAATCTGCTTTATTACTGATGGTTACTTAGCTAGGTGTTTTATCACCCATATTTCACTACATTCTTTTAAAAAAATCTTATTCTGATGGGGAAAAATAATAATATTTTTTACTTTTGGTATCTTCTGTAGTGTGCCAGCATGTATTTTATTAATAGTAGATCGTAACTAGCGCAATAAATTATTATTTTCCTTTATCGTAAGACTATTGACAAGTATGGAAAACTCAGGCAAAGCAAGCCAAAAGCATCAGTACCATACATGCGCATCCATACCCCATCGCTATTGTCGGTATTTAATGCCACAAATCCAACAAAAAATAATGGTAAGCAATTGCGCAACAAGTAAATCCTTTTTGCCCATTTACCAGTGCGCTAGCAACATCTATCTGTAAAATTTGATTACTTTTGCATTAATAATGTGTATTCATATTAAAATGCACAAAGCCTGCTGTAAATTGAGCTAAAACAAGGCATTACTCAATTACATTATCATCAAATCTAACATAATACAATATCACATGGCTTTTATGATTGTGAACTTTCTGTTTAAAGAGAGGTGTCATATGGCTATGACTAATACATGGATCAACGATTTTGTTAGAAAAAAGTTAATTAAACTCGACCATTTTGATAATATGTTTATTCCACGCAGCTAAATTTCAACACCCTGATCAATTTGTTCTATCGACGATTGTAAACAAATCTTTTTATTAACGAATCAAATTTGCATAATAAATTTAGTAATTATTTTAATTAAAAGAGAGATTGTCACCAAATAGAAATACCAAAGACAAAGGATTTTCAATAGATGAATTTGCAACTAAAGCATCAGTGGATTATTTAGTGATATTATCGCGACGGCAAAAAAGCGGGAAAGCAAGCTCATCTTATGTTTTTTATTAATGTTATATTATTAATATTTAATGATATAACTAGCGCAAAATTATTTAATTACAATCTAGTATTTAATAGCATATTATTTACATTGCAGTTATTGTTGAGATAAAGGATGGATATGACAAAATAACTTTATTTGTTATCAAGAAGTTATTTTTTCTTATTTTCTTAATATGTTGTAAATTATAAATAACACCTAATTAGTTATAATTTATAAGAATAGGCAAACTTACTGTAAAATAAGTTTTGGAGGAGACTCTATCAGCCACATCCCACACACATATTTTTTACTTTGGCTGCTTCCTTCCGGACCTGACCTGATGAGCAAAAAAATGTTGCAAGAGGACCCATAGAGCCTCCATTGAAGAGCGGTTATTATGCTTTATTTACGAAATTAATACAAGCATTATTTATAAATAAAATAGCCTTCCCAGTGTTCTTAATAAGAGAAAGGCTATTATATTAAGCAAGCAGAATAAGAACTTAATATTAAATAACTAAATTTTTTTCTACACGCTCTCTGAATTTAATTCCAGGTCTAAAGGTAACAACTCGGCGAGCTGAGATATCAACACTTTCCCCTGTTTTAGGATTTCGACCAGGGCGTGAGTTTTTATCTCGTACCGAAAAATTACCAAATCCAGATAATTTTACTGGCTCCCCTTTTTCCAAAGCCACTCGAATCTCTTCAAAAAAGAGTTCAACAAGGACTTTAGCTTCTTGACGATCAATGGTAAATTTTTCGGCAAGACGATCTGCAATATCAGCTTTAGTTAATGTCATATTATTATTCTCTTAATAGGGCTTTAAAACGATTTTGTAAAGCAGTAACGCATTTACTTACAATGTTTGTTATATCTTCTTCTTCAAGTGTACGTGATTTATCTTGTAAAATCAAACTGATAGCAAGACTTTTTTGATTTTCTTTGATATTTTCACCTTGGTAAACATCAAACAAATTAACTTTAATAAGTTGCTCACCACCAGCCCGCTTACACTCAGAAATAATATCAGCTACTGGAATTGTATTTGATACCACAATAGCTATATCTCGTTTGTTCGAAGGATACTTTGATAAGTCTTGAGCAACAGGTACTGTCTTGCTATTAATTTTAGCTAAATTTATTTCAAAAACAAGTGTTTTACTATTTAAAGATAATTTTTTTTCAATTTCTGGATGTAAGACACCTAGATAGCCTAATAGCTCATCATTCAAATAGATAGTAGCACTTTGTCCAGGATGCAAGGCAGGTAGTTGAGCTTTTTTAAACTGTACTTTATCCGCACAGCCTAAAAGAGAAAAGATTGATTCAATATCACCTTTAAGATCATAGAAATCGACATTCTTTTTAGGAAGTTGCCAATGCTCTTCATATAAGCTACCTGTAATAATGCCTGATAACATTAACTCTTGGCGTACACCTAATTCATCTTTTTCATCAGGTATAAAACGCAATCCTGTTTCAAACAATCTAACCCGAGATTGCTGGCGATTTTGGTTGTATAGCACTGCATCTAATAAGCCAGACCATAGTGATAAACGCATAACTGACATTTCACTTGAAATGGGGTTAGGTAATGTGATCTCTGGCTGCTCAGGGTGAAGAATGTGTTGAATTTTGGGGTCAACAAAGCTATATGTTACGGCTTCTTGATATCCTCTATCAACTAATAAGTCTTTTATTCTTCGTAATGATATTTGGCTTTCCGGCTTTGGTTTCATTACTGACTCAATTTTTAAATTGACATTTGGAATATTGTTATAGCCATAAATACGCGCAATTTCTTCAACTAAATCTTCTTCGATTTGCAAATCAAAACGCCAACTTGGTGATTTTACAGTCCAAACATTGCCATTGTATTCGACTTCACAACCAAGTCTAATTAAAATATCGGTGATTTTTTGTGTCTCAATTGCATAACCAATGATACGATCAATTCTATTGCGACGAAGTTTAATTATTGCTTGTTTTGGTAGTTCACTTTGTTGTGTTACCTCAATAATTGGACCAACTTCACCACCACAAATATCAATTAGTAATTGACTCGCTCGTTCCATTGCAATAAATTGTAAAGATGGATCAACACCACGTTCATAACGATGCGAAGCTTCAGTATGTAAGCCATATTCACGAGCTTTACCTGTTATTGCTAATGGACTAAAAAATGCAGATTCAAGAAATACATCTTTAGTTGTTTGTGTTACAGCCGATTTTTCACCACCCATAATTCCAGCTAAAGCCAAAACCTTTTGGTGATCGGCAATGACTAAAGTTTTATCATTAAGGTTAACTTCATTACCGTTAAGTAAGACCAGTTTTTCATCATTACTTGCGTAACGAACAACTATTCCCTTTTCTATCTGAGTCAAATCAAATGCATGCATTGGATGACCAAGTTCTAATAATACATAGTTAGTTATATCTACAACTGCATCAATTGAACGAATTCCACCTCGACGTAATTTCTCTTTCATCCAAAGTGGAGTGGCTGCATTAACATTAATATTTTTGATTACACGTCCCAAATAGCGAGGAGCGGCTTGAGGAGCATCTATCTGTATTGATAAAGTATCGGTAATGGTTGCAGGCATACTGTCAACTTGTAGTTCTTTCATTGGAACGTTGTTAACTGCAGAAATATCTCTAGCAACGCCAATAATACCAAAGCAATCTGCTCTATTCGGTGTTACGCTGATATCAATCATGACATCATTTAAATTCAAATATTCACGAATGTCTTGTCCTAACGGCGCATTATCAGGTAATTCAATAATACCATTATGTTCATCAGAAATTCCTAATTCAGAATAAGAGCACAACATGCCTTCTGATGGCTCTCCCCGCAATTTAGCTGGTTTTATTTTAAAATCGCCGGGCAATACAGCGCCTACCGTTGCACAAGCAACCATTAAACCTTTACGGCAATTTGGAGCCCCGCAAACTATATCCAGTAATTCAGCTTTACCAATATCAACTTTTGTGACACGAAGTTTGTCTGCATTAGGATGTTGCATACATTCAACGACTTTACCGACAACAACACCTGTAAAATCGCCTGCTACTTTTTCAACATCATCGACTTCTAAACCAGCCATTGTTAATTGATCAGCTAACCTTTCGCTACTAATTTCTGGATTGATCCATTCACGTAGCCAACTTTCACTAAATTTCATGTTTTGATCTCCAGAATTAATTAAATTGCTTTAAAAAACGTAAATCATTTTCAAAGAAAGAACGCAAATCAGTGACACCGTAACGTAACATTGTTAGCCGCTCGATTCCCATACCAAAAGCAAAGCCACTGTACACTTCAGGATCAATGCCTACATTACGTAATACATTAGGATGAACCATTCCGCAACCTAACACTTCTAGCCACTTGCCATTTTTCGCTTTAATATCAACTTCTGCTGACGGTTCTGTAAATGGAAAATAAGCTGGTCTAAAACGAATTTCCATATTATCTTCAAAAAAGCAATGAAGAAAATCGTGTAATAACCCTTTTAAATGTGTAAAGCTGATATCCTTATCAACCAGTAAGCCTTCCATTTGGTGGAACATAGGCGTATGAGTCTGATCATAATCATTGCGATAAGTTCTACCTGGTGCAATGATTCGAATTGGTGGTTTTTGGTTTTCCATTGTGCGAATTTGCACCGTTGAAGTTTGTGTTCTTAATAATCGTTTTGCGTCAAACCAAAATGTATCGTGATCAGCTCTAGCTGGGTGATGAGCAGGAATATTTAATGCGTCAAAATTATGATAGTCATCTTCAATTTCAGGCCCCGTTTCAACAGCAAAACCAAGTTCGCCAAAAAAATCGACTAACCGATTAATCGTTTTTGTCACTGGATGTAATCCACCTAATTCAATTGATTTTCCTGGCAACGTAATATCAATTGTTTCATTAGCTAGTTTTGCATCAAGAGCCTGACGCTCTAAAAAATTGCGCTTATGATTTAATATTTCAACAACTTTTTGCTTTGCATCATTTATTTTTTGACCGACAGCTGGGCGCTCATCAGCTGGAACATCGCGTAATGAAGCCATTTGCATTGTAAAATGACCTTTTTTACCAAAATACTCCACCCGAATTTGTTCGATCGAATTAATGTCATTAGCATTTTCAATAGCGGATTTGGCATTATTTACCAGTTCAACTAATTGAGGCATACAGTTCTCCTGCTTATTGTTTATTGCATAAAAAAAGCCTCTTTTGAGGCTTTTATAATTATTTTTCGTTTTTTCTTTGCCTCACAAAATAGTATTGCTAAAGCAATCAAAAAAGAAACGAAAAATAACTAACTTCATAATTAATCAACCCTTATAATAAAAATGAAAATATAAAAGCCGAGATAACTCGGCTTTTATAAAGCTATTATAGTGCCGCTTTTGCTTTCTCAACTAATGCAGCAAATGCATTTTTGTCAAATACAGCAATATCAGCAAGGATCTTGCGATCGATTTCAATTGATGCTTTCTTTAAACCATTGATAAAACGGCTATAAGAAAGACCACATTGGCGAGCTGCCGCATTAATACGGACAATCCATAATTGACGGAATTGACGTTTACGTTGACGACGGTCACGATAAGCATACTGTCCTGCTTTAATTACTGCTTGGAAAGCAACACGGTATACACGTGAACGTGCACCATAGTAACCTTTTGCTTGTTTTAAAATTTTCTTGTGACGTGCACGAGCAATAACACCACGTTTAACACGAGCCATAAATTATATCCTCTAAATAATTAACCAATAACTTAAGCGTATGGAACACACGCAGTAACTAAACCTAAATCGCCTTTTGACACGGTGGTCAAACCACGTAAATGACGTTTACGCTTAGTTGATTTTTTAGTTAGGATATGACTCTTGTTGGCTTGCTTATGCTTAAAGCCACCAGAAGCTGTTTTTTTAAAGCGCTTTGCTGCGCCTTTTACAGTTTTAATTTTAGGCATTTTATTAATTTCCACTTCGCATTGTTAATAAAAATAAAATAATGGTGTAATCTTTGATGAATCAAAAATTAACTTGTAAAACCATTACTTTTTCTTCGGCGCAAGCACCATAATCATTTGGCGGCCTTCAATCTTAGTTGGATAAGATTCAATAACAGCCAAATCAGCTAAGTCCTCTTTAATACGATCAAGCATTTCAGATCCTAACTGTTGGTGAGCCATTTCACGTCCACGAAAACGCAACGTAACTTTAGCTTTATCGCCATCTTCAAGAAAGCGAATCAGGCTGCGGAGTTTTACCTGATAGTCGCCTTCGTCTGTACCAGGTCGGAACTTAATTTCCTTAACCTGAACAATCTTTTGCTTCTTCTTCTGCTCTTTTGTTGCTTTACTCTTTTCATAGAGGAATTTGCCATAATCCATAATTCGACAAACAGGTGGCTCTGCATTAGGGCTTATTTCGACTAAATCAAGAGTTGCTTCTTCAGCTTGTTTTAAAGCTTCGTCTAAGCTTACTATACCGAGCTGTTCACCATCGACGCCGGTTAACCTCACCTCACGAGCAGTAATTTCATCATTGATCTTATGCGCGCGTGTTGACTGAATACGTTTACTGACTTTAATATCTCATTCCTCCAAATTAATTTATCATTAATTCATTTGTTCTAATGAACGACTATGAATTTCGTTAAGCAACAATTCTATAACATGTTTCACTTCAAAGCTACCAAGATCTTTGCCTTGGCGTGTTCGAACTGAAATTGTTCCTGATTCCATTTCTTTGTCTCCACAAACAAACATATAAGGAACACGTTTAAGAGTATGCTCGCGAATTTTAAACCCTATTTTCTCATTTCTCAAGTCTGCTTTTGCTCTAATACCAACTTTTTGTAATTTTTCGCATAATTGTTTGGCATATTCAGCTTGATTATCAGTAATGTTTATTACTGCAACTTGTAATGGAGCAAGCCATGTTGGAAAGAACCCCGCACAGTTTTCAGTTAAAATCCCCATAAAACGTTCCATTGAACCCAAAATAGCTCTATGGATCATAACTGGAATATGACGTTCGTTATCTTCACCTACATAAGTTGCATCTAAACGTTCAGGCAACATAAAGTCAAGCTGAACAGTACCACATTGCCATGCACGACCTAAACAATCATGTAAAGTAAACTCGATCTTCGGTCCATAAAATGCGCCTTCACCTGGTAAGTACTCAAATTCTATGCCGTTTTCAGTTAAACATTCGGCCAAATCTTTTTCAGCAAGATCCCATGTTTCATCTTTACCAATTCGTTTTTCTGGGCGAGTTGATAACTTAACCGTAATGTCAGTAAATCCAAAAGTGCTATAAGTATCATAAACCATTTTAATACAGCTGTTAACTTCGCTACGAATTTGGCTTTCCGTACAAAAAATATGTGCATCATCTTGCGTAAAGCCTCGAACACGCATTAATCCGTGCAAAGATCCTGACGGCTCATTTCGATGACAACTACCAAATTCAGCCATACGCAATGGTAAATCACGATATGATTTTAACCCTTGGTTAAAAATTTGCACGTGCCCTGGACAATTCATTGGTTTAATACAATATTCACGATTTTCAGATGAAGTCACAAACATTAACTCTTTATAATTACCCCAATGCCCTGTTTTTTCCCATAAAATGCGATCCATCATGAAAGGGCCTTTGACTTCTTGATAATCGTATTGCTTTAATTTGGTGCGAACGAAAACTTCAAGCTCACGGAAGATAATCCAACCATCATTATGCCAAAATACCATACCTGGTGCTTCTTCTTGCATATGGTAAAGATCAAGTTGTTTACCTATTTTTCGGTGATCACGTTTGGCTGCTTCTTCTAAGAATTGTAAATAACTATCAAGTTGTTTTTTATCAGCCCATGCAGTGCCATAAATGCGTTGTAACATTTTATTATCACTGTTACCACGCCAGTAAGCGCCGGCGACTTTTTGCAATTTAAAATGGTGGCAAAAACGCATATTAGGCACATGTGGCCCTCGGCACATATCAATATATTCTTCGTGATGATAAAGTGCTGGTTTTGAATCTTTAGGAATATTTTCATCTAAGATAGCTATTTTATAGGGTTCATGTCGTTTCCAAAATACTTCCCTAGCTTGCTCCCAACTAACCACTTCTTTTTTTACTTCGTAATCTTTTTTAGCCAATTCATGCATACGTTTTTCTAATGCATCAAGATCTTCTTGCGTCAAAGAGTGATCTAAATCAACATCATAATAAAAGCCATTATCAATAGTTGGACCAATGGCCATTTGCGTATCAGGCCATAATTGCTTAATAGCATGACCTAATAGATGCGCACAAGAGTGACGTATAATTTCAAGACCATCCTCATCTTTTGCCGTAATAATGGCTAATGTGGCATCTTGTTCTATCAAATCACAAGCGTCTTTACGCTCACCATTTACACGTCCAGCTATACATGCTTTTGCTAGCCCTGCACCTATGCTTTGTGCAACTTCTAAAACAGTAACGGCTTTATCAAATTGACGCTGACTTCCGTCAGGAAGAGTAATTATTGGCATAATAAATCCTTATAACAGTGGTGCGCCACACGAAAGCGCACTTGCATACATAAATAAAGTAGGCCGCATATACTATCACTTATTATTAAGATTTTAAATAGAAACAATTGCCGCGGCATCAACATGAACATATGTATAAAATAGACTATAACGTATCCTACCTCTGTAATACTTTTACAAAAAATAATTAACTATTTTTTTATAATAGACGATATAATCACTAAATATTGGAAGTTTTAATTGAATAGAGTAACTATGAATATTTGGATTGATGCTGATGCATGCCCTAACCCAATTAAGGAGATTTTATATCGAGTAGCAAATCGAAAAGCCATTAATACAATATTAATAGCTAATCAACGATTCCCCTCTCACCTTACATTCAAAGTTTACAAGTTGGAAAAGGATTTGATGCCGCAGATAATAAAATTATTGAGTTAGTTAAAAAAAATGATTTAGTTATCACATCAGACATTCCACTTGCATCAGATGCATTAAATAAAGGCGCTTTAGTACTCACACCACGAGGAGAACAATATACACTCGATACGATAAAAGAGCGGCTAACTATACGCGATTTTATGGAAACTATGCGAGCTAGTGGCGTACAATCTAAAGGCCCTTCTCCTTTTTCAATTAAAGATAGAGAGAAGTTTGTTAATCAACTTGATAAATTAATTCATCACTTTTCTAATAAATCTTTCTGTTAATATTATGTATAAATTGTAATTGGTAAAAACTAGAGCTTCAAAAATAGTTCTCTGCTTTTAAAAGGTTTTGATCCTACATAAGGTTTTAATGCCATTCGAGTAAAACGTTTTGCGGCTTTCAGCGTATCATCACTATTAAATTGGCGTTTTCCTAGCGCCAAAACTTGTTCACCTGTAAAACTGGCACTATTTTTTAATAAGCTGCTAATAAACCCTTTTTCACTTTGATATTGATAATTCATCGATTCGACAATACTATCGCCAGTGGCACAGCAGTGAAAAAAATCAACACAATAGCCTAAATTATCTAATAAGGATAATTCAAAAGCTCGTAGCACATTTTCAGCAGAAACCTGTTGTGCTAATTGTTGCAAGCTTTTTAAATAGTCATCAAAAAGTGTTGGCATTTCGGTTTCAGCGACTAAGACTCGGTGTAATAGTTCATTTAAGTAAAAAGCACTATATAAATAAACAGATGCTAATGGCAAAGAGAGAGACATTGCTTCAACTTGACGCAATGTTTTTATGTCACCTTGACCAGAATATTGTACAATTAGTGGAGTAAAAGGTTGCAACATCCCTTTTAATGATGAACGCTTTCTTTTTGCTCCCTTAGCTAAAACCGTTATTTTTCCAACATTTTCAACAAACAAATCAACTAATAGGCTGCTTTCAGTATAAGAACGAGTGTGTAATATAAATGCTCTTTGCCAACTTTTCATCTAAAATACCTGTTAATTAATTCGATTATTTTTTAATTAAAATTTGTATCTGACCAAAATTTAGATGATTCTGCGAAATTTTCACCTGAAATTTAACTAAAGATCCTGTATAATCAATATAAACAACAGGATTATAGGATAAATAAAAGGAAAACTATGGAACTTTTTTCAATAATTTTACTCTTGGTGCTAATTGTATCACTTTCTGGTGTCGTTGTTAAAATGTTGCCAATTCAAATTCCATTACCTTTAATGCAAATATTACTAGGTTGTATATTGGCAGCATTTAATGTTTATGTAGAATTTGATCCAAAATTATTTCTCGTTTTATTTATTCCCCCTTTACTTTTTGCTGACGGACGCAAAACGTCAGTTAAAGATTTTATCTACAATGGTAGAGAAATCATCGGATTAGCTTTAGTTTTAGTTGTCATTTCGATTATTGCATTGGGTTACATTCTTTATTGGATACTACCAAATGTTCAGTTAGCTGCATGCTTAGCCTTAGCTGCTGTGTTATCTCCAACCGATGCTGTAGCATTAAGTGGAATTGTGGGTAAAGGACGAATAGAAAAAGAAAAAATGGAAATTATTGAGGGCGAAGCATTAATGAATGATGCTTCAGGCTTAGTTTCTTTAAATTTTGCTATAGCAATTGCAGCTGGCACATTACAATTTGACTTATTACAAATTAGCGTAACCTTTTTTATCGTCGCCATTGGTGGTTTAGCTATTGGTGTCTTATTTACTTGGCTATATGCACGTATTTTACGTAAAATAAATCAGCTGACTCACAATGATCCAGCTATTCAAATTGTATTACTATTCTTACTTCCATTTGCCGCTTATATCATTGCAGAAGAATTCCACTGCTCAGGTATTTTAGCTGCTGTAAGTGCAGGTATGACAGTAAACCATTCAGGTATGATGCGAAATGCACCGTTAACTGCACCTTACAATCAGATAGCACATGGTCAATGTTAACTTTTGTATTTAATGGATTTGTGTTTGTTCTATTAGGTATTCAGCTACCAAGTATTTTAAATAATACTTTTGCAGAAAACCAAATAGATAAATCAATTGAAGTGTGGCAATTATGTTTAATTGTTTTATTTGTCTTTGCAGTGTTAATGGGAACTCGATTTGCTTGGTTATGGGCAATGAAGCATATGCCTGCCATGCCTTTTGGAACTAAACGACCACTTGCATTTAGGGCATATTCAACAAGAGATCTTTTAATTTCAACATTTGCTGGTGTTCGAGGTGCTATTACTCTAGCGGGTGTATTAGCAATACCAATAAGTATTAGTGGCCGTTATCAACTTGTTTTTATTGCAGCAGGTATCATTTTAATTTCATTAATTACAGCAGTTATAATATTACCTATCTTATTACGAGGTAGTGTCATTTTAGATAATTCTGAGCAACACAATGAAATTTTAACAGTTAAAGGACATATGGCCGAAGAAGCCATTACTAGTCTTGAAAAAATGCAAAATAATTTATTACAAGAAACATCAGAAACAGGTTTAGATCAAGAAATTATTCATGAAATTGGCTCTCGTGTTATTGGTTCGTTAAGACGGCGAACAGGTCTTAAAGACTTAGAACAAAAAGCACTTGAAGCAGAAAATCTAGAAAGGCGTATGCGTCTAGTAGCAATTGGTGCTGAACGTACAGCTTTACTACAAATGAAAGTTCGTAATGAAGTTAGTGAAGAAGTTTATGAACATTTAAGTACTGATTTAGATATCTATGAAAAAATGATTTCTGGAGATGCCTAAATGATTGGATCAAGAAGTAAAATTTTAAGCAAGATTCATTCACAGTTTGTTAATAAAGCGCCCCATATTTTGGGGCTTACTTTACGACATATTCCTTTTAATATAAAAAAGCAGGCCATAGAGCAATTATTACAGTTACAATTTGAACATTCCCTTGAAGATGGTGATCTCGACTTTTTAGAAAATCGATGGCTTAAAATTCAAGTTACCGATCTTGGCCTTATTTGGTTTGTAAGCCTTATTGACAATAAACTTGTCGTAAGTAGAGAAGAGATTGCTGATGTAAGTTTTATTGGTAATGCTAATGATTTGATTATGATAGCAACCAGACGTCAAGATCCTGATACCCTATTCTTTCAACGACGTTTAATTGTTGAAGGTGATACTGAGCTGGGTCTTTACGTTAAAAATTTAATGGACTCAATTGATTTGGAGTCTATGCCAAAATTATTAAGACTGACACTCGAAAAATTGGCTGATATTATCGAAAGTGCCTCCAAAGACTAAACTAGTATATAAGAAAGATGATTATAATGCATCACAATCGCCAAACCGTTGTGGTGCGAAGTAGCTAGTATAAATCACCTTTCTACTTTCTTCGCTTCACCGAGTCTAAAATTGTAATGCATGTTTTAATCTAGGTTCCAAGATTAAAAACTCAATAAAATCAATAACTTTTCTGACAGTTTTTTTATTATGCTTATTTACGGTTCTTTTCAGATGCATTATAGCCTTGCCCTGAATGTCATGAATTAAGCTTGGTGTTCTTAATGTCTATTTGATTTTATTTCACATTTAAGCCAAGCGTAATGTCTGACATGCTAGTAAAGTCTCAGTATAAATACCTGTTAGTAATTAATGGCGCTTAGTACCGAAATAATCATAGAATGATCCTGCAACTTAGGTTGATCATAGTAAGCACAATGGCTTAAGCCAACAATTACACCGTTCGTAGCAATAGCAATAAAATAATTTTTCTGAAGTTGTTTTAATCAAATTTTACGTGACTTTGTGGCCTTTAAAGTTTTTTCATAATTTCCAACTGACGTTATGATTTTAAGCTAAGTTCGGTAAACATCTGTTTAAGATTAACCTGATGTCTAAAGTTTCCATTCCGCCACATTTTTCTCACCATATACAAAAAGATAAATTACCCCATGCTATATTTACGGCACAGTTCTTTAACAAGAACGCTTGCCTTGGTTTCTTTTAAAATAGATAAAATTTGATGTTCAGCCATTTTTTCATACTTAAATCCCCTTTTACTTTTATCATCGAGAATTTTCTACCTTTTTACTGTACTGTTTTAGAAGATAGTTACAATCAGTAACGAAATTGAAATGCAATTGTTTCTTTTTATGATATCCTTACACCTAAACCATCGGTTAGCTCAAACAACCCTGTATAAGGTTTATTTAATATTGATTTGCTATCACTTAGCGCCATTTTTTACATTCTGTACACATATAAAAAAATAGTTATGTACTCAATCGGTGCACATTTGCAATGTGAACAAATCAAGACACGTAAATAACTAAAACAAAAATGAACAAATATCAATTTAATTAAATTTAAATAAAAAACGATACTAAGCAAAAACTCACCATGAAAAACAACCTAGAACAGCCAACTTTTTACTTTCATGATTATGAAACATTTGGAATTCATCCAGCATTAGACCGCCCTGCTCAATTTGCTGGAGTTCGTACTGATGCGGATTTTAATATTATTGAAGACCCACTAGTGATATATTGCCGTCAAACACAAGATTATCTACCTAGTCCAGAAGCTGTACTCATCACTGGAATTACACCTCAAAAAGCCAATCAAGAAGGTATTTGTGAAGCAGAATTTACCCGACTAATTCATCACGCTTTTTGCCAACCCAATACCTGTATTTTAGGCTATAACAATATTCGTTTTGACGATGAAGTAACGCGTAATATTTTATACCGCAATTTTTACGATCCCTATTCTTATAGTTGGCAAAATGGTAATTCAAGATGGGATCTTCTTGATGTTGTTCGAGCGTGTTATGCGCTAAGACCTGAAGGTATCAACTGGCCGATTAATGATGCGGGATTACCTAGCTTTCGTTTGGAGCATTTAACAAAAGCGAATCATATTGAACATGAGCATGCACATGATGCAATGTCTGATGTGTATGCAACAATTGCCATGGCAAAATTAATAAAAACAAAACAACCTAAACTTTTCAATTACTTTTTTACATTACGCAACAAAAATAAAGTTGCTGAGCTTATTGATGTAATTAATATGAATCCTATTGTTCATATATCGGGTATGCTAGGTAGCCATCGAGGCAATCTATCATTAGTTTGCCCTATTGCTTGGCATCCGTTACAAAATAATGCCGTTATTGTTTGTGATTTAACTGGAGATATTAACTCAATTATTGATTTACCAGCAGAAAAAATTAAAGAAAAACTTTATACAAAAACAGAAGATCTTGAACTTAATGAATCACGAATTCCTCTAAAGTTAATTCATATAAACAAATGCCCTATTGTTGCTCCGTTAAAAACACTATTACCCGAAAACGCAACAAGGTTTGATATTGATATAGCACAATGTTTAATCAATCAACAACGGTTATTGCAAAATCAAACAATATTGCAAGATAAAATGAGAGAATTATTTGCAATAGATAATCATTTTTCGATTAGTTCTGATGTTGATGGTCAAATATATAGTGGTTTTTTAAATAGCCAAGACAAATTACGCTGTGAAACTATTCGAACAACTCCGCCACATTTATTAGACAGCTTATCATTCACATTTGATGATCCTCGCTTAGCAACGCTATTTTTTAGATATAAAGCACGCAATTACCCAGAAATACTAACAGAGCATGAACAGGTTATTTGGAAGGATTATTGCCGCGATAAATTTAATATCCAAAAAATTCAAGATTACTTACTAACCTTAGAACAGCTTGCGGAAACTTATATAGAACAGCCGGAAAAACTTTTAATACTAAAACAACTTTATCACTATTGTCATTATTTAGTTGGATAATTAGATTTGACGGGCGTATGATATGCTTTATTCGATTTATGTCAACGCTAACTACAGGCATATAGTCATAATTAAAAATTAAGATTAATAGCATTCACGTTATGAAACATTTTTTAGCGAAGCACGCCACAATAAGACATCGGCTTTATTCTTTGTACTATACACTGTTCAGTTATAGCCGAGGGTTGATTATACTGACTATTTGCTTATGGGTGGGAAACATTATTTCTAAAATATTACCGATAATGATCCCTGGTAGTATTATCGGTTTGTTGATTCTATTTTTCTTACTTGCTTTTCAACTTATTCCTACTTGTTGGGTTAAAAATAGTTGTAACCTTTTCATGCGCTACATGACATTACTTTTTATTCCCGCAGCTATGGGAATAATGGATAATTATTCACTCTTATTGCAAAACTGGATACCTATAATATTTAGTAGTATAGGAGGATCACTCATCGTACTGCTACTAACTGCATTTTTAACTGAACATTGCCATCGCTTACCAACTAAGAACTCAATTGTTGAACCCCAAAAAAAGGAAAATCAACCATGATATGGATGTTGCCTTTAACGCTTGGCGTTTTTCTCATTGTTCGTCGGGCTGCATTTAAACTAAAAAATCCGCTATTCAACCCTTTAGTGATTTCAGTCATTGTGTTAATTCCAATTTTACTAATAACCAACACAAGTTATGTAGAATATGTTAGTAACATACAAATTATTAATGACTTATTACCTTACTCCGTAGTTGCTTTAGCCTACCCTTTGTATGAATTAATTCCACAAATTAAAGCACGTTGGAAATCGATAATGCTTATTACTTTTACCGCATCAATCGCTTCAATGATAACAGGTGTTTGTATTACATTTTGGTTAGGTGGTAATGGTGAAATAGCCGCATCGGTTTTACCAAAATCAGTTACAACGGCAATTGCGGTGACTATTGCCAGCAATCAGGGAGGAATTCCGTCTATTGCAGCATTATGTGTAATACTTGTTGGCACATTAGGTGGCATATTTGGGCATCAAATATTAAATTTATTTAAAATAAAATCAGCCTCAGCTAGAGGTTTATCTATTGGTGCTGTGTCGCATGCTGTTGGCACTGCTCGTTGTATTGAAGTAGATTACAACGAAGGCGCCTACAGTTCGTTATCTTTAGTATTATGCGGTATTATGACATCATTGACAGCGCCTTTTTTATTTCCAATAATTGTAATTATTTTTGACTGGTTATAGCATGAACTTAAAAAAGCTTATTGCTTATTTTACTGGATTGTGCTTGATTACAATGTCTGCAATATTGGGGTTAGACTATTGGATCAGCTACAAAACAGCACCTTATATTTACCATGATGAAAACAAACTGCCATACCGTGCGATCGGTGTGGTACTTGGTACAGCAAAATATGTTCGTGGTGGCGGAATAAATGGCTTTTATCGAAATCGTATTGATGGAGCCATCGAACTATATTGGCAAAATAAAGTTGATTATCTATTATTAAGTGGCGATAACGCGCTTTTGAGTTACAACGAACCACTCACCATGAAGAAGGATTTAATAAAAGCAGGCATTCCTAGCGATTCGATTGTTTTAGATTATGCAGGCTTTAGAACATTTGATTCGGTAGTTCGTGCCAATAAAGTATTTGATGCCAATGACTTTACTATTATTACGCAAGAATTTCACTGTGAACGGGCTATTTTTATTGCGCTTGCGCATAACATTCAAGCGCAATGTTTTGCTGTGCCAGCGCCAGCAAGCATGAAACTAGTGCGCATTCGTGAAATGTTTGCGCGCGTCAGTGCCTTTATTGATCTCTATATTCTTAATAAAGAACCTAAATATCTTGGTCCAGTAATTCCTATCATTACTAATAGTCATTAGTTTTATTTAGCCTAAATTTTTTGTAAAGAGAATTCAGGTAATACATCTATTTTGGGATAAAAACACAGCAAAGAAAAGATTGTCCAATAAATTAGATTGCATTTTTATGCAAAAAAAAGTAATATTTAATCAATTATACAGTCAAGAAAAATATATAATGAATATTGAATTAAACCATATTAACTGTTTTTATGGTGCACATCAGGCCTTAAATGATGTTTCTCTTAGCTATCCACTTGGCGAAACAATTGTATTACTTGGCCAAAGTGGTGCCGGTAAAAGCTCTTTATTAAAAGTATTCAATTTACTTGAAATACCGACATCAGGTAAAATGACTATTGCCAAATCGCATTTTGATTTTTCCGAAAAAATCAGCGAATCCACAATTCGACATCTTCGCAAAAATGTCGGCATGGTTTTTCAAAATTACAATTTATGGCCACATTTAACGGTGTTAGAAAATTTGATTGAAGCGCCCTGCCAAGTTTTAAAGTTATCGAAAAAAGAAGCTAGCGATAAAGCAATGGCAATTTTAGCGCGGTTACAAATTGATAATATGGCTCAGCGTTATCCCCTTCATCTATCAGGAGGTCAACAGCAAAGAGTGGCTATTGCAAGGGCATTAATGATGGAGCCACAAATATTATTATTTGATGAACCAACAGCCGCATTAGATCCAGCGATCACATCACAAATTGCTGAAATTATTAATGAACTTTCGCAAACAGGTATTACACAAATTATTGTGACCCATGAAGTCGATTTTGCACGTAAAGTAGCTTCACAAGTCATTTATATGGAGCATGGCAAAATTATTGAGCAAGGGCAACTTGAATGCTTTGCACATCCTAAAACCGAGCAATTTAAAGCTTATTTATCACATTAATTAAAATAAAATTGGGTGGATATATGAAAAAAACGTTACTAGCCATTTGTCTTGCAGGAACAACATTTTTAGCTCAAGCTGTAGACACTTTAACCATTGGCACTGAAGCAACTTATGCGCCTTTTGAATTTACTAATGAAAAAAATGAAATTATTGGCTTCGATATTGATGTCATAAATAAAATTTGTGATGAAATAAAAGCATCTTGTAAAGTGGTTAATCAATCATTTGATGGCCTGATTCCTAGCTTAAAAACACGTCGAATTGATGCTGCTATAGCGGGTATTGACATTACGCCAGAACGACAAAAACAAGTTGATTTTACAAAAATTTATTATGATGACAGCTCAATTCAGTTTATTACATTAAAAGATACACTAACGGATCTTGAACAATTAAAGGGTAAACGTGTTGGGATCCAAAAAGGCACAACTTATCCAAAATACCTAAATGAAAAGTACCCAGATGTCAAACAGGTAAGTTATGACAGCTATCAGTACGCTATTTTAGATTTAAAAGCTAAGCGAATTGATGCAATCGTTTCAAGTTCAATTGTTGCTGGTGAATGGTTAGGTAAAGATGCAGATATCGTTCCTTTAAGTGATAAAATTATTGACCACGACTTTTTTGGTGAAGGGCTAGGAATTGCGATACGTAAAGGTAACGAGAAGCTACTTAACCAATTTGATCAAGCAATAGATAAACTGAAAGCTAACGGTGAACTAGATGCTATCTATAAAAAATGGTTTAACAAATAAACTTTATATTTAAATATATATTTTATAATAATGACCTCGCCGCATTCACTTGCGGCGAATTTATTTTTTAATTTAATCTTGGTTTTTTTATGTTTGATTTTTTTGCAAATGAAATGAAATGGGTTTTGTCTTCAATGGATGGTTATATTTTGCCGCTTATTGAAGCTACTTCTACCACATTATCATTAGCCTTTGTATCATTAATTGTTGGGATTATATTTGCTTTTATTTTCTCAATATTAGAATCCGTTCCATTCAAACCCATTGCATGGACCATGTCTTTATTTAACTTAACTATTCGAGCATTACCCGAATTATTAATTGTGATAGCCATTTATAACGGTTTACCTTTATTATTGATATTATTAAATGATGGCTTCACCATTGATCTGTATTTTACCTCTTTAACAATACAGCTAAACATTGAAGATTTTAATGTTAGCCCTTTTTTATGTGGTGTTGCCGCACTTTCTCTTCTCTATGCTGTTTATGCCTCTCAAACTTTACGTGGTGCATTTAAAGCAATTTCTAATGGACAACGGCAGGCCGCGCAAGTTTTAGGACTAAGCAAATCTCGCACATTCTTTCGCATTATTATGCCACAAATGTGGCGCCATGCTTTACCGGGCCTAAGTAATCAATGGTTAATATTATTAAAAGATACGGCATTAGTTTCAGCAATTGCCATTAATGATTTAATGATGCAAACCAAAACCATTGTTGCACGAACCAATCAACCTTTTTTATGGTATATCGTGGCTATGATTATTTATCTAATTATCTCAATTTTTAGTCAAAAAATTATATCGCGCATTGAAAAACGCTCAACCTATTTTGAACAACCTACCTCAGCGAAAAATTAGTAAGGTCGCATTATGTTTGATAATTTTATTCATTACCTAAAAATAATCTGCCAAGGTCTTCCTGAAACATTAAGTTTAAGCATTTTAGGTATTTTATCTGCAGGAGTTATTGCTACTTGCTTATCATGTTTATTATCACTAAATCACTTTATACTAAATAAAGTAATACGCACATATATTATTATATTTACCGGTACACCTTTACTTGTACAGCTATTACTTATTTATTATGGACCATCACAGTTTAAAGATATTTTAATCAAAGTACCATTACTTTATAATACCATCTCATCACCTTGGTTTTGTGCCTATTTGGCATTAACACTTAACAGCGCTGCCTATACAACGCAAATTTTTTATGGCTCGTTAAAAGCCTTACCTAAAGGACAATGGCAAGCTTGTAAAGCACTTGGTATGGATAAAATACAAACGTTAAAAGTTGTTTTTCCTTATGCTTTAAAACGTGCACTTTCCACTTATTCAAATGAAGTCGTGTTTGTCGTAAAAGGTACTGCATTAGCCGCAATGATTCCTGTGATGGATGTGATGGGTTATAGTAATGATTTGAATGCGGATTACTACGATTTCACTATTTTTATTGCTGCTGGGCTAGTTTACCTCTTGATAAATGGTTTGCTTAGCACCATTATGAGGATAATAGAGAAAAAAGCCCTCACATTTGAAAACTAATATGAACTCATTTGATTCAGCATCTTTTTTAAAAACTGTCCCACATAAACCGGGTATTTATCAAATGTTTAATGATAAACAGACGATTATTTATGTGGGAAAGGCAAAAGATCTTAATAACCGTCTAAAAAGCTATTTTAACAATAGCAAAAAAACCTTAAAGACAGATATGCTAGTTAGTCATATCCGCCATGTTGAATTCACAATTACTAATACCGAAACCGAAGCTTTACTACTTGAACAAACTTATATAAAAAAGTATCAGCCACGATACAATGTGCTTTTAAAAGACGATAAAAGCTACCCATTTATAAAATTAAGTAAAGAACAACATCCTCAACTATCGCTTTACCGAGGAGCTGTAAATCGGAAAAAAGATGAGTTCTTTGGTCCTTATCCCAGTGGCTATGCTGTTAAACAAATATTAGCCTTGTTACAAAAAACATTTCCAATAAGACAATGCCTGAATTCGACATATCGCAATCGCACCCGTCCTTGTCTACAATATCAAATTAAGCGTTGTTTAGGGCCTTGCGTACCTGGTTTAGTGAGTGATGAAGATTACCAACAGCAAGTTAACTATGTAAGGTTATTTCTGTCTGGGCAATCAGAACAAATCTTACAAAAAATCACTGAAGATATGCAAAAAGCCAGCAATGAACTTAATTTTGAAAAAGCGGCAACACTACGCGATCAACTACAAGCAATAAAACATATCAATGAAAAACAAGCAATTTATAACAATAATGATAATCTTGATGTGATTGGCTTTCATTATGAATTAGGTTTAGCGTGTATATATGTTTTATTTATTCGCAACGGGCAAACCTTTGGTCATCGATCTTACTTCCCTAAAGTACCATCCAATACGGAATTAGAAGAAGTTATTGAAACATTTATAGGGCAATTTTATTTGCAAGGTAATCAAAACCGCAACATTCCTAAGAAAATTTTGTTGAATTATTCTTTATCTGACAAAAAACCTATAGAAGAGACACTGTCACTTATTGCTGAACACCAAGTTAAATTGGTTGATGAACCTAAAGGTGATAATCTAAAATTACTCAACATTGCAACGGTAAATGCTCAAACTGAAGTAAAAAATAAGCTATTAGCAAACTCAACCATAAAACAACGTTACGATGCATTAAAAGCTTTTTTAGGGATTGATAAAATTAACCGCATGGAATGCTTTGATATTAGCCATTTTATGGGCAAAAACACCATTGCATCTTGTGTTGTTTTTGACGATAAAGGACCAGTTAAAGCCGAATTTCGACGCTATAATATTACAGGTATCACGCCAGGTGATGATTATGCAGCAATGGAACAAGTATTAACACGCCGTTACAACAAAAAAGAGCTTCCTGACGAAAAAATCCCCGACATCATTTTTATTGATGGCGGTAAAGGACAACTTAACCAAGCGTTGCAAGTATTTGACCAATTGAATGTTAATTGGAATAAAAATCATCCTATTTTAATTGGGGTAGCAAAAGGCGCTGAGCGTAAAGAAGGATTAGAAACTCTTTTCTTTGAGGCTCATGGCACTGGGCGCTATCTGGATGATCATTCCCCTGCTCTATTACTCATTCAACAGATCAGAAATGCATCACACGATCATGCCATTGTCGGCCAACGAAAAAAAGGCATCAAACAACTTACCGATAGTGCTTTGGAACATATTGAAGGAGTTGGAGCCAAAAGAAGGCAAGCATTACTTAAACACTTTGGTGGGTTAAGAGAACTAAAAAATGCCAGCATTGATGAAATAGCGCAAGTGCAAGGAATATCTAAATCATTAGCTGAAAAAATTTATCTAAATTTAAAGCAATAACACATTGAAAAATTAACATTTTTCAGGCAACATAATCACCAATAAAAGACTATTTTTCGCTAATTACTAATGCATTGATTAATAAAATAAAAAAGAGCTTCTATCACATGAAAATTAATTTTCCAACAGCCTTAACACTATTTAGAGTCATTTTAATTCCTTTTTTTGTGATGGCATTTTATTGGTTTCCTCATCAATGGGCTGGTTTTTTTTCTGCATTGATTTTTTTAATTGCGGCCGTAACCGATGTTTTAGACGGCTATCTTGCCCGTCGCTTAGGACAAACAACTAAATTTGGTGCTTTTTTAGATCCTGTTGCTGATAAAATTATGGTGACAATTGCTTTAGTTTTAATTACACAATATTATCAAGCATGGTGGATCTCTATTCCAGCAATTATTATTGTTTCACGCGAAATTATCATATCTGCCCTACGAGAATGGATGGCTGAAATTGGTAAACGTAAAAGCGTGGCCGTTTCGTCAATTGGTAAAATAAAAACAATTACCCAAATGACCGCGTTAACGTGGTTACTATGGCGTCCTTGTGATATGGTCATTTATGCTGGTCTCGTTGCATTATTTATTGCGACAGTTTTAACGCTATTATCAATGTTACAATATTTATGGATAGCGCACAGTGATTTATTAGAAGAAGAATAACCAACTCTCTATATTTCTGAGCAAACACTTTTTTATATAAGTAATTTTGTTCAATCAAAACGTATAAACAAAATTACTTATCGCCTTATCAATTAACTGACACCCCTATTTTAATCATTAATTAGCTAAACATTGAGCAATTAAACAATTAATTTAAAATTTCTATTGACTGAAATCATAAGATAGGTAAAATGCACTGCATTCAAAGCGAATTACTTTTTGTAAGTCAGTTTTGAGCCCGGGTGGTGAAATCGGTAGACACAAGGGATTTAAAATCCCTCGGCCTTTTTGGCCGTGCGAGTTCAAGTCTCGCCCCGGGCACCAACCTTTACTTATGCGGGAATAGCTCAGTTGGTAGAGCACGACCTTGCCAAGGTCGGGGTCGCGAGTTCAAGCCTCGTTTCCCGCTCCATCTCATAGTCTAATACATTCCTATAAGTTTCTAAAACTGTTTTAAAATTATTGAGTTATGTTTATTTTCATTCTTATATGTTCCTATAAAATCTTATGAGTTCCAAGAGATTTAAGTATAAGTAACTCTTAAATTTAAAATAAGTAACCGTCAATTCTCTTTTCTTTGTTAATGAAATCAATTTATTACTGTATTTTTTCTTCAATTGTTTTCGCCTTGGCTAACTTAAAAGCAAAATTCAATTTTTTAACGATAGAAGAGGATATATATGTCTAAATTATCTGATACTAAAAATTAAAGCAGCAAAAGCGAAGGATAAAGCCTATACACTAAATGATAGCTTGGAACTAATGATAAAAATTAAGCCTACTGGAGCTAAACTCAAGGACTTTAGGTTTTACTGGTATAACAAGCAACAACTCATGTCGTTTAGTCGATATCCTGAAATAAACCTGTCTGATGCCAGAAAGCTTAAGGAGGAGACGCGTGAATATGTGGTTAAAGGCATTGATCCAAGGCTTCAATTAACAATAAAAAAGAATAAAATAGCACCGCAAGAAGATAAAAATACAACGCCCCTGTTTAGCGAATATGCTTTAGAGTGGAAAAAAATTAAAATTGAAAAACTCTATATCTATATAGGTAGAGAGGATGCATTAAAAAGAAGGCAAAGTACCTGTAAATACCCCAAACTTAGTACACAACTCACGTAGAAAATCATGCAGCTTGTTTTAGTGTTTTATACTCAATCGGTGTCATGTTATTTAATGCCTCATGCGGTCTTTCGGTGTTATAAACCGTTAACCATTCTTCAGTTATTCTCCTTGCTTGCGCTAAGTTGTTAAAAAGATATAAATCGAGTACTTCAGTACGATAGGTACGATTAAATCGTTCAATATAGCCATTTCGATAAGGGTTACCGGGCTGGATATAATCAATGGTTATACCATGTAATTT
This sequence comes from Gilliamella sp. Nev6-6, assembly GCF_001690605.1. Classification (NCBI taxonomy): domain Bacteria; kingdom Pseudomonadati; phylum Pseudomonadota; class Gammaproteobacteria; order Orbales; family Orbaceae; genus Gilliamella; species Gilliamella sp. Nev6-6. Next base: position 24,836 of record NZ_LZHP01000065.1, read on the forward strand.
AGCCCAGTTGGTAAAGGTTTTTCCTGTAAATTCTGGCCCATTATCGACCCGTATTTTTAATGGATACCCATGATATTCGGCCAGTTTATCTAAGTAATGGGTAATCCTTCCTGCGGGTAAGCTTACTGCAATATCAATACCTAACGCCTCACGATTAAAGTCATCAATGACATTGAATGTCCTAAAGCGACGTTGATTACGACTACTGTCACTCATAAAATCCATTGACCAACATTCACCTTGTTTATTGGGGACTAATAACCTTTCTGGGCATCGTGGAGGAATGCGTTTTTTACGCTTTACCCTGAGATTAAGCTTTAATTCACAATACACCCGATATACCCGTTTATGTTTCCATTGATAGCCGAGCTTTCTGATACGATTAAAACATTTAGGAAAGCCCCAGCATAAATGCCTATCTGTAATAGCATTCAACACCGAAACAATCACCGAATCATCCTACAACTTAGGTTGATAATAGTAAGCACAACGGCTTAAACCAACAATGGCACAACTCATTGCAATAGTAACCGAATGATTTTGCTGTAGTTGCTGTGCCCATGTTTTACGCGCCTTTGTGGGCACTAAAGCTTTTTTATGATTTCTTTCTGAAGCTGGGATTTTAAACTTAGCTCAGCAAATATCTGTTTAAGCTTACGATTTTCAGCCTCAAGCTCCTTTAAGCGTTTGATATCCGACGTTTCCATACCGCCATATTTTCCCCGCCATTTATAGAAAGTTGAATTACCCATGCCATATTTACGACAGAGTTCCTTGACAGGAATACCTGCTTCAGCTTCTTTTAAAATAGCGACGATTTGATCGTTCAGTCATTTTTTTCATAATTAAATCCTCTTTTACTTTTATCATAGAGAATTTTCTACTTTTTTGCTGTACTATTTTAGGGGATAGTTACAGTAACACATATTCAAGTTGTTTTTCTAATTCAAAAAGCTCTAATTTTGGTTTAATAATATTTACTGTTTGATTTACGTCGGGCACTTCTTATAAGATCATTTTAGCTATAAATTGGAACAATCTCGTGTTTTCCTACATATTAATCGCGCATTAATTCATTGGATTAATGTACTAGCGTTGCTTACCAACATCATCCAAAGCCTCCATCATTGGGCTTAATAAATAACTTAATACTGTCCTTTGCCCTGTTATTATTTCCGCAGAAATAGACATTCCAGGCTCTAAATTAACAGGTTGGTCATCAATAATTAAGTGGTTTTTGTTTAATTCAATAACAGCCTTATACACAAGCCCTAAGTCTTTATCTTCAATAGCATCGGAAGAAATGTTTAACAATGTACCTTCAATCCAACCATAACGCGTAAAATCAAATGTATCAATTTTTACAGTAACCAATTGGTTTTTTACCAAAACTTCTGCAATCAGCTTTTCATTTTCAGGAACAATTTTCAATAGCTCTTGAGGAGCTTCAACCGCAGCACCAGCATCTCGATAAGCTAATGCTTCCACAATCCCTGCAATTGGTGCTTTTAACTCATATTGTGCAATAAGCGCTTCTAGCTGTTTTTGCTGTACGGATAATATATGATTTTGATTCAGTTTTTGTATTTTTTCTTGCTCAATTTCTTTAATTTTATCGGCAATATGAGAATTCATTTGTGTATCAATTTGAGAATAACTTGCTTGCATTTCTTTCATTTTTGCTTCTGCTGCACTCACAGTAAATTTTGCTTCTAAATATTTTTTCTTAACCTCAAGTAAACTATCTTTACTCGTCATCTTTTTTTTTATACAACAAATCCAACGCCCGATGTTGCTCTTCATAAATTGGCAATAGATTTTCCGCCATCTCTTTTTGAGCTTGATAATTTTCTATCTGAGCCATTAAAATTTGTTGATTTAACTTATAAACCTCTTTTTCATTATAATCTGAAACAGAACATGATAAATAATAACAGAATGATGAGATAAATGGGATATAGCAAAATAAACAGGGAAATATTGAAATTGTTTTTTGAAAAAGTGTTACAAAATATGAAATAAAAAATTGCCTAAAAAATTTTGTCCTAAAAATTGATTAGGCGTCATTGAAATCAAATAAGGCTGGTTGTTTTTCTTTTATCATTCGTTTATGAACTCGGTCGATTACTTTTCTAATACCTCGTTCTGTCATATTATATTTTTGGCTGAGTTCTGCATAATTATTACCTTTAAATGCATCATAAATTAATTGTCTTATGTTTTCTAATTTAAATAGAAGATGAATTGGCTGAAAAATAATGTGAGTTAGCTAACAGAAATAAGTATAAAAATCAGTTCATTTTACACATAAAAATCATTCAGAAAACCTATTGATTTTATTAAAATTTTATTTTAGCATCGAATTTTTATTAAACCTTTATTCGCACCAAAATATGCTTTTAGCTTTTTGATAAAAAGCCATTTTCCTGCTTATAGCTTAAATGAATATCATTATACTAATTAATTAGTACCATCTTTTTAAGATAGATTTATAATAGCGAATATGATTAAGTAACCAGATAGATGGCTGTCGCCTATCTAACTGTGACTAAATAAGGAAATGATAATGAGCAAAATATTTGATGATAATTCACAAACTATTGGTCATACCCCACTTGTTCGTTTAAAACACTTTGGTCATGGTAATATTTTAGCTAAAGTCGAATCACGTAATCCAAGTTTTAGCGTGAAGTGTCGTATTGCATCGAATATGATTTGGGATGCGGAAAAGCGTGGTTTATTAACTTCAGATGTTGAATTAATTGAGCCGACCAGCGGTAATACGGGTATTGCACTTGCGGCTGTCGCTGCAGCTCGTGGTTATAAGCTAACATTAACTATGCCTGAAAGCATGAGTATTGAACGCAGAAAGCTGTTAAAAGCTTTAGGTGCCAACTTAGTATTGACTGAAGCATCAAAAGGTATGAAAGGTGCCATTGATAAAGCCGAAGAAATTGTTGCCAGTAATCCACAAAAAAATATCATGCTTCAACAATTTAGTAACCCAGCTAACCCTGAAATTCACGAAAAAACCACTGGTCCTGAAATTTGGAATGATACCGATGGTCAAATCGATGTGTTTGTTGCTGGTATTGGAACTGGTGGTACGTTCACTGGTGTAACACGTTATATCAAAAAAACGCAAGGTAAAAATATTACTGCAGTCGCCGTTGAGCCAACTAATTCACCCGTAATTACTCAGGCGCTAGCAGGTGAATCAATCAAGCCAGGACCGCATAAAATTCAGGGTATTGGGGCTGGTTTTATTCCTGAAAATCTAGATTTAAGTTTAATCGATTTGGTCGAAAAAGTTTCTAACGAAGATGCTATTGATACCGCTCGTATATTAATGGAAAAAGAAGGCATTTTAGCAGGCATATCGTCTGGTGCTGCGGTTTTTGCAGCCGATCGTTTAGCTAAATTACCTGAAAATGCAAATAAAACCATTGTTGTCATTTTGCCTTCTTCTGGCGAACGCTATTTAAGTACTGACTTATTTAGTGGTATTTTTACCGAAAAAGAACTTGGTTAAGCTGAAATCGCAATAAAATATCCGTAATAAAAAGCGCAAATCATCAAATCATTGCGCTTTTTGCTAATATACATTTATTGACACACTGGGCTAATTATCCTGAATAATGCCAAAATGGCGGTACGCATGTGGCGTTGCAATTCTGCCACGAGGGGTTCTTTGGATATAACCTTGTTGGATTAAAAACGGTTCAAGCACGTCTTCGATCGTTTCGCGCTCTTCGCCAATTGCCGCCGCAATATTATCTAAGCCAACAGGCCCACCCATAAATTTTTCGATAATAGTAAGCAATAATTTGCGATCCATATAATCAAAACCTTCGTTATCAACATCAAGCATATCCAGTGCTTGGGTAGCGATTTTTTTATCGATAACACCTTTGGACTTTACATCAGCATAATCGCGCACACGACGCAAAAGGCGATTAGCAATTCGAGGAGTACCACGTGAACGTTTGGCAATCAAATAAGCCCCTTCATCTGACAGATCCATGCCTAAAAATTTGGCACTGCGACTAACAATATATTCCAAATCCTCAACACGATAAAATTCAAGACGTTGTACAATACCAAAGCGATCTCTCAGTGGCGAAGTCAACGAACCAGCTCGCGTTGTTGCACCAATTAATGTAAAGGGAGGAAGATCAATTTTGATCGAACGTGCCGCAGGCCCTTCGCCAATCATAATATCTAGTTGGTAATCTTCCATCGCTGGGTATAAAATTTCTTCAACTACAGGTGATAGGCGATGAATTTCATCAATAAACAATACATCGTTAGGCTCTAAATTGGTTAGCATAGCGGCTAAATCGCCCGCTTTTTCTAAAACAGGACCAGATGTAGTACGTAAATTAACATTCATTTCGTTCGCTACAATGTTAGCTAACGTGGTTTTACCAAGCCCAGGCGGACCAAATATAAGCACATGATCGAGCGCATCACTACGTTGTTTAGCTGCTTGAATAAAAATCTTCATTTGTTCGCGCACTTGTGGTTGGCCAATGTATTCGTCCAAATATTTGGGGCGAATAGCACGATCTAACGATTCTTCTTCTTTTTGTACTTGTGGGGCGATCAAACGATCCGCTTCAATCATAATAAATCCCTATTTACAATGCCGATTTTAAGGCTTCACGAATCAGTGTTTCACAATCCATATCTGGGTTAATGACTTTATTAATGATACGACTGGCTTCTTGCGGTTTATAACCAAGTGCAATTAGAGCTGAAACCGCCTCGCTTTCAATTTGATTAGCCGATTTTTGAACACTATTTGTTTCAATAGCGGTGCTAGCGCTTGATGATTGTTCTCCAAACCGTTTAATGCGATCTTTCATTTCCACAATTAACCGTTCAGCTGTTTTGTTACCTACACCGGGTAGTTTTACTAAGGTTTTAATTTCACCTTGCTCAACAGCGCTAATAAATTGCCCTGCGGACATACCTGATAAAATGGCTAACGCTAATTTAGGTCCTACTCCATTGACTTTTATTAGCTCACGAAATAGCTCACGCTCTTGATCTTGATTAAAGCCATACAATACTTGAGCATCTTCACGAACTACAAAATGGGTTAACACAATAACTTCTTGCCCATTTTCGGGTAATTCATAAAAACAGGTCATCGGCATAAATACATCATAACCGACACCGCCAACTTCAATCAGTACTTTTGGGGGTTGTTTTTCAATAATAGTGCCTCGTAAACGACCAATCACAATATATCCTTAATAATAAAGCGTAATAAATCAGCAAATAATTAAGCGTAGTTTACCCGATAGCAAAAAAATAATAAAGAAAAACTGTATAAATAGACAGGCAATAAAATAATATTGCCGACATTTGTTGACTATGTCGGCAACATAAATCGCAAAATTAATGCGTTATCTTAGAATGGCATTTTAAAACCTGGCGGTAATTGCATGCCGCCAGTAACTTGCGCCATACGTTCTTTCTGTGCTGTATCTAAACGACGCGCTGCATCATTATAAGCAGCAGCAATAAGATCTTCTAACATTTCTTTATCATCATCAGCCATAAGTGATGGATCAATTTCAACACGCTTACAACTGTGTGCACCATTAATCGTAACTTTGACTAAGCCGGCACCAGACTCGCCAGTAACTTCCAATTTGGCGATCTCTTCTTGCGCTTGTTGCATTTTTGCTTGCATTTGTTGGGCTTGTTTCATTAAATTGCCCAAGCCACCTTTTCCACCTGAAAACATAATTATTCCTCGTTAAAAAAATATCGCTGTATTATACAGGACGAACACTTGTCTCATCAATCTTAGCGTCAAAATATCGGCAAATTGTTGCCACTTTGGGATCTTCAGCAATGATTATTTTAGCTTGTGCTAATTTTTGTTGATACAATGCTTCGCGCATTTCCAATGGTGTTTTATCATCTTGATTGTCATCAATAATGATTTTTACATCAAGTTCTTGCTTACGTTGTTCACAAAGCGCCTTTTGCACTTTAGCTACGTTATTTGCCGAATTAATTAAATGCTTAACTGCCGAGCGCACACGTAACACAATAGTATTATCATCCACTTGTTGAAAAACGGCATTAACCACAATTTGTTTAAGCAACGGTGGCAAATTCAATTGCTCAATTTCGGCACACCAAGCATTTTTTTGCGCCATTTCTGTAATCAGTTTTTGGGTCATTTCGGGGGTTTTGTCGCCGTTAAGCGATTCACGAAAGGCCTTAGTATCAATAACCAATTCTTCCTTCATAGCAATTAAACCACTAGCTTGCCATTGATAATTTTCAGCAGTGATTTCTTCTTTACTATCATCGTGATCCGTATTATGGGGATCTGCGCTAACCTCATTTACTGGTTGCTGAATATTCTGTTTAATTCGCGTCAGTGGCTCATTAACTACTCGTTTTTTAGGTTGATTTACATCAACCGATTCAGACTTTTTTGAATTTTGTTCCTCTTTGATTAGCTGCATACGCATTTCTAAAATGCTTTTAGTCATCGACGGAGCATCATCAGGAATCGCTAAATCAACCGTTTTCGTTTTTACATCAGCAGTTGGTTCCGCTTTTAAAGGAACAACATCTGCCATTGAATCGTTCTTTTTTGGTTCTTCGGTTTGTAACTTTGGTGGTAAACTCGAACTTGTTACTGCATGTGACGAACGTTGTTGAGATGTAACCTGCTCAACATTATTTTTAGGTTGTTGTGTTTGCGATTGTTGATTAGTCTTAGGTTTTGCTTGGATTGACTCTGGTTGCTGCGTATTGCTAGCAGACCGTAGCATTACTGATGGTGTAACAGCATCAACCGACTTTGGTATAAAAGCTAAAGCACGTAAAAAGCTCATTTCCACGCCAATTTTTTTATCAGGTGCAAAACTTAGTTCTTTACGCCCCATCAATAGAATTTGATAAAAAAGTTGTACATCATTTGGCGCCATAGATTGTGCTAAAAAACGGATGCGCTCTTCATTATCAGTATAATCACCAAGTGCCGTTGGTACTACTTGCAATAAAGCAATTTGGTGCAACAGTGTAATTGTTTCAGCTAATAAATGATCCCAATTTGCACCTTGCATAGCTGCCGCTTCAATCTGTTGCATTAAGGCATTGCCATTACCATTATGCATTGCCTCAACAAGAGCAAATGGAATCGATTTATCAAGTGTGCCAAGCATTATTGCCACTGATTTTGCATCAATGATACCATTGCCAAGAGCAATGGCTTGATCAGTCAAACTCAAAGCATCACGCATACTGCCGTTAGCAGCTTTTGCTAATAAGCCAATCGCTTTGGGATCACTACTGATTTGTTCTAATTGTAAAATATGCTCAAGTTGTTGGCTAATTAAAGCCGTATCAAGCACATTTAAATGTAAATGCAAACAGCGCGATAATATCGTAATGGGTAATTTTTGCGGATCGGTGGTCGCTAATAAAAACTTAACATGCTCAGGAGGCTCTTCTAAGGTTTTTAGTAGCGCATTAAAACTACTGCGCGACAACATATGCACTTCGTCAATCAAATAAACTTTAAATCGACCTTTTGTTGGCAAATATTGGATATTATCAAGTATTTCCCGTGTATCTTCAACTTTAGTACGTGATGCGGCATCAATTTCTAGAAGGTCAACAAATCGACCTAGCTCAATATCACGACAATTATCACATACACCACAAGGGGCCGCTGTTATACCCGTTTCGCAGTTCAAACCCTTAGCCAATAAACGGGCAATTGACGTTTTACCTACACCACGAGTACCAGAAAACAAATAAGCGTGATGAACGCGTCCAAGTGAAAGCGCATTAGACAGAATTTTAAGGACATGTTGCTGCCCAACAACTTCGGAAAATGATTTTGGTCGCCATTTGCGAGCCAGAACTTGATAACTCATAATCACCATAACGCATTATTGCCATTGAATTTGGCGCTAATCATACCACAAACTGGCAAAATAGTCTTTAAATGGGCAATAATAAAAATGGTTGCACGACGTGCTCTTTTTCATTTTCAAGTACTATTTACTTCGGTGGTCATTATTTTCGGTAAAAATCATTTCGTCTAATATTTTTATTCAATTTGCGAATTTTTTTCAATTGCTAGTATATTTTCGGCCTCAAACAAATAGCATCAATAACAGTTAACGATGCTAACTTTGCATAATACCTGCTTTTATGACATAAGAGACGTTTAGATTAATGATGAGTTTTATCTATTTTTAGGTTAACTAGCGATATAACATTGTACCAGTTGCTGGTAGTTATTATTAAGTATTGAAATGGGCGTGACACTAAAAGATAGAACATGTCATCTTGCTTAACAAAAGAAAAACCAGATGAGGTTTGCAAAAAACTTTTTTATAAACGATTTAAATTCGTTATGGTGATTAATTTTAATGAATTGATAAAACAAGTTTAAAACGATTGTCGATTGTTCGGTATCTTGTAAATCGCCATCAAAAAACAGTCAGAAAAGCTATTTATTTTATTGAAGTTTTTATTAAGCACAAAAAAAACAAAAATAAATTGATAAGATACTTTTTTAGGCACAAATTATCGGAATCGTTTTAAGATTAAAACCAGCCTCTTTATATAGCTTATACCTAACCCTTGCGAGCGACTTTAGTCGCTCATCAGTTGGCACAAAATCGATAATATCACGATAGACACTAGCAAATTCGGGAAACTGCTCTTGTAAATTAATCAGCAACTGACGACTAGCGCTACTACGTTTTTGCGGCCAACTAATTTCAACCGGCGATCCGCCTTTCATCCCTTCTCCAGCCAAATTATGAGGAACAAAATTATCCGTTTCGAGTTGCCAAAGGTATTCATCGATTCGTTCGGCCTGAGCCTGATCTTGACAAGCAACTTGCACACGCTGATTCGCGTGCCATGCTTCAACAATTTTTTGACATGCTAACTTCTCAAAAAACAATATGCCCGATTCGTCGGATTGTGTTTGGTTTTCAAGTAAGTAGAAGATGACTTTTTTCATTAGATCAACGCTCAATTTATTGGTCTAGTAAATATTGAATCAACATCGCAACAGGGCGTCCTGTTGCACCTTTTTTTGCACCTGAGCTCCATGCTGTACCGGCAATATCTAAATGCGCCCATTTATATTTTTCGGTAAAGCGTGATAAAAAGCACGCAGCAGTAATGGTGCCCCCATCTCGACCACCTGCATTTACAATATCGGCACATGTAGATTTAATTTGTTCTTGGAAGTCATTATCAATCGGTAGTGCCCATGCTTTGTCACCTGCTTTTTGAGAAGCGGAAACAAGTTGTGTTATCAATTGATCATTATTGCCCATTACGCCTGTATAGTGATGCCCCAATGCAACAATACAAGCTCCCGTTAAGGTAGCAATATCAATAACTGCTTTTGGATTATAACGTTCAACATAAGTTAAAACATCACATAACACTAAACGACCTTCAGCATCGGTGTTAATTACTTCAACAGTGGTACCAGACATTGTCGTTAATATATCACCAGGCCGATAACTGTTGCCATCTGGCATATTTTCGCAACCTGCCATAATACCTATGACATTAATTGGTAATTTTAATTCGGCTACAGCTTGCATAACGCCATATACCGTCGCTGCACCACACATATCATATTTCATTTCATCCATACCTGCCGATGGTTTGATAGATATGCCACCAGAATCAAAAGTAAGCCCTTTACCGACTAATACATACGGTTTAGCTTGTTTGTCTTTTGCTCCTGCATATTCAATAATGGTCATAATTGATTCATTTTCTGAACCACGTCCGACGGCTAAATAAGCATTCATGTTTAATTTTGCCAACTCATCTTCGCCAAGGCAAGTGACCTTTAATGACGAGTGTAATTTGCCTAGCTGTTTACCTTGATCGGCTAAGTATTTTGCGTTACAAACGTTTGATGGCATATTGGCAATGTTTTTTGTTGTCGCTATCGCATCAGCAATAATTTGACCTTGTAACAAATTACTAGCTAACTGTGGTAACTCATTTTCGTTGTGAGTGAATAATGTCACATTAGTTAAACTAGGTACAGGCGTTTTAGTCGTTTTAAATTCATCAAATTGATAAGTAATATCGCTAACAATTTGCGGTAATTGTTTAGCGATTTTTGCATTATTGGCTTCATTAATTGTTAACAAATCCCATGCAATATTTTTGATTTTTTTGGCAAGGACTTCTTTTATTACTGCTTGAATCACCTTTTTGGCTTGTGACAAATCAAAATTTTTGGCTTTATCACAACCGACAAATAACAGTTTTTGTTTTAAATTGTTGCTGTTGGCATAGAGTAACGTAGTTCTCCCCAATTCACTGCTGATGTCACCCGATTTAATGAGTTGGCTAACTAAACCATTGGTTGAGTTGTCAATATCTTTAACAAAATCGGACTGATTTTTTCCTGAAGCTATTGAAATAACTAAACACTCTGTTTTTTGCTTGGTGATAATAGCACTGTTTTTTATTTGAAATTCCATGGTGTTTCTCGTTTATGAATTGATAAAGATAATGAATATTCTATCGCTTCGTTATTGGATAGCAACAAAAAGATAACTAAAAGAGCTCAAATCAGATTATAATAGTCAGATTTTATGCCAACATGTATAGGTAAGTTGTGATAATTCGTCGATATTTAGTTAAAGAGACATTGAAAACCCAAGGAGCAATTTTATTTATTTTATTGCTTATTTTCTTTTCTCAAAAATTAATCAGAATTTTGTCAAGCGCTATTGATGGTTCGATCCCCCGAGAATTAATTATGCCATTATTAGTTTTAGGGGTGTCAAATATGGCCGATCTTATTTTACCGCTAAGTCTTTTTTTAGGCGTACTTGTGGTCTTTGGACGACTTTATTCTGACAGTGAAATGGTCGCTATGTATGCTTGTGGCATTAAAAAGAACTTAACTTATCAAGTGGTGCTTTTCCTCTGTATTCTAACCTGCATATTGACAGCGATGAATGCACTTTGGTTTGGCCCTTGGTCTAACATTAAACAAGATCAGCTACTTGCAAATGCGAAAATAAATCCGAGTTTAGCGGGGTTATTAGCGGGGCAATTTCAACAAACGCCAGATGGTAATTCAGTGATTTATATTGGTAATGTTGATGATAATAACCTAGAAAACGTATTTATTGCACAAATCAATCCCAAAGCCAATCAACGACCATCTATCATTCTTGCCAATAAAGGTAAAACAGGTCATGATGATGAAGGCAATCAAATCATTAAGCTTGAAAATGCCAACCGTTATGAAGGCACAGCGCAATTAAAAGATTTTCGGATCTCAAACTTTCATAATTATTTAGGTATCATTAAACCCAAAGAACTCAATATTACTGAAGAGGTCGATAAAACCAATGTTCAACAGTTGGGATTGTCTAAACTTACAAACCTTAATACCCCTAAAGCCAATGCAGAATTTTATTGGCGAATAACATTGATTATTTCGGTGCCTTTGATGGCATTTTTAGTTATTCCGCTGAGCGTATCTAACCCACGCCAAGGACGCTTAGCTCAAGTTTTTCCAGCGCTACTGCTTTATTTGGTTTACTTTTTGTCAGCGAGTTCAATTAAGGCTAACGCAGGGAAAGGTAGATTAGATCCTGAATTGTGGTTTTATACGCTGAATTTAGGATATTTTGTATTGGCACTCATTTTAAATTGTTGGGATAATCTATTTATGCGTAAACTTCGCTTGAAATATTCGGCATCTTAAGGAGAAAAGTGTGTTTTCGATTTTAGATCGTTATATTGGTAAAACTATTTTAAGTACCATTGGTGTTAGCCTTTTTTTGCTGATTAGTCTGTCCGGTATTATCCGTTTTATAGATCAACTTCGAAAAATAAAAGTTGATTATGATGCGTTTTCTGTTGGTGTTTATACCTTTTTAATGGCGCCAAAAGACTTAGAAGTTTTCTTTCCTATGGCAGCATTATTGGGGGCTTTAATTGGTTTAGGCTTATTGGCATCACGCAGTGAACTAATTGTGATGGAAACGTCAGGCTTTAGTCGTTTCAAAATTGCCCTTGCGGTTATGAAAACAGCATTACCGCTCGTATTAATTACAATGGCAGTTGGAGAATGGATTGCTCCTATTAGCGAACAGACTGCACGCAATATGCGCTCTGAAAAGCTTTATGGTAATACCTTAATGGCACAGCAAGGCAGCATTTGGGCTAAAGACGGTAATGATTATGTGTTTATTGGGCAGGTGAATAACGATAATTCAATATCTAATGTTTATATTTATTCCGTTGATCAAAATAAGTTGCTATCCATTACCCATGCTGCTTATGGAGTATATGAAAATGACAGTTGGACTTTATCACAAGTAGAAAAAAATGATCTAACAGCGCTCAACAAAGTGGTAGGAGTCAATATGGTATCCATCCCTTGGAAAACAAACATTACCCCAGATAAATTAAGTATTGTAGCATTTGATCCTGACTCATTGTCAGCTTCTGGACTTTATCAATATTCGCAATTTCTTAAAAGCTCAGGACAAGATACCAAGTATTATGATTTGCTATTTTGGAAAAAGATTATCAAACCCGTTTCTGTTGCTGTGATGATGTTGCTCGCTTTGTCATTTATTTTTGGTCCATTACGTAGCGTATCGATGGGCATTCGTATAGTAATTGGTATTAGCTTCGGTTTCTTATTTTATATTGCTGATAATTTATTTGCGCAAGTGAGTATTGTTATTGGAATTTATCCCATCGTTGGATCGTTGATAACCAGTGTTGTATTTTTGTTAATTAGTTATATTTTATTTAAACGAAACAACTAAGCTTGCTAAGATTTTATCAACCCTATCATCTTGTTAGATGATAGGATTTTTATTTTATAAGTTCTATTTTATCGACTGTTATTTATTATTTATCAAATAGCTTTATGTACTGCCCATAACCAGCATATTCTAATTCATCTTTAGGTATAAATCGTAAAGCAGCCGAATTAATACAGTAGCGTAACCCACCTAGCTCTTTTGGACCATCAGTAAAAACATGTCCAAGATGAGAGTCGGCATTCGCTGATCGCACTTCGGTGCGACGCATAGCAAAACTGGTATCTTTTTTTTCAATAATACTACTCTTATTTATTGGCTTAGCAAAACTAGGCCAGCCACACCCTGAATCAAATTTATCTAACGAGGTAAATAATGGTTCACCAGATACTATATCGACATATAATCCTTCACGATGATTGGCATTAAATTCATTATCAAACGGTGGCTCTGTACCATTTTGTTGGGTAACATAATATTGCATAGGTGTTAATATGGATAGCGCTTTTTCTTTCATGGTTTTATTCATAAATCACCTTCTTGTAGTTTAAAGTTACTTGTTTTAATTAATGTCGGTTAACATCAGTTTAACATCGATTGCAATACTTTATCTTTAATTACAAAATAATGATATAAAGCACCAGCTATATGTATGATAAGTAAAATACCAAGTAAATATGAACTGGCTTGATGAACGCTATGAAATATTTGATAAGCCTGATTTGGCAAATCAACAACAGGTATAGAGACGATACCAAAAAAATTCAGTGGATGACGACTCATCAAGTAACCAGAGAGCGGCACAATAATCAATAAAATGTAGATAAACCCTTGCGTTGATTTTGACAAGACCCGCTGTAATTTATGATCTTTGGGTAAGACATCTGGTACGCCTACGTGCTTTATTAACACAAAGCGCCACAACGTTAATACAAAAATCAATGCACCCAAAGATTTATGTAATAAGTAAATAACCGGCATACCCCCCAAATAGTTTGACAATACCGCCTTAAACATAACCACTAAAAACGCGAGCAAAATCAAGGTAAAAGTTAACCAATGAATCCATTTTTGTTTACTGCTATATTGTGGATAGTTTTGCATAATTCAATTGCCCTTTATTTATTTTTGCCAATGCTGTGCTAAAAACTTTGATCGCCCTGATAATTGGTAATATCGATTATAATGTTGTGGGTGTTTAATGTAATAATTTTGGTGTTCATCTTCAGCTAAATAGAAAGTAGTCGCAGGTTCAATGGCTACCTTAATTGGTTTATCAAAGCATCCACTTTCTTGTAAAGCTTGTTTCGATGCTAATGCTAATTTGTGTTGAAATTCGTTATGATAAAAAATAGCTGGACGATAAGAATTTCCCCTATCAGCAAATTGACCTTGTGAGTCAGTAGGATCAATTTGTTGCCAAAAAATTTCTAGCAATTTTTTATAGCTGATGACTTTCGGATCAAACGTAATTTGCACGGCTTCAGTATGCCCTGTTGTGCCTGAACAGACTTGTTGATAGGTCGGATTAATTACATGCCCACCTGTATAACCCGATACAACATTGATCACGCCCTCATACTTATCAAAGGGTTTTACCATACACCAAAAACAACCGCCAGCAAATGTTGCTTGTTCATATTGTTGCATAAAAACCTCCACATTTTGATAGTGTTAAATTAAATACGTGCACCGCTGTAGTCAATAACATAATTTTTGGATGATTAACGCCCTAAATTACTTGAAACAGCCCAAAAAAAACACCATATCATTACCCTACTATTTCAGTTATAGGAGGCTACTTTTATGGCAAGTGGATGGGCATCTGACGATGCTGTTAACCAACAAATCGAAGGTACTATTGCCGATGCTATAGAAAACGCAAGGCGACAACTCAATTACGGTACAATTAGCGCTCACTTTTGCATTGAGTGTGGTGACCCTATCGCTGAAGCCAGAAAAATAGCATTACCTGGCGTACAATATTGTTTGACTTGCCAACAAGAAATCGACAAGCGAATTGCTAAAGCATCAAGTTTATATAATCGCCGAGGCAGTAAAGATAGTCAACTGCGCTAATCACAACAAAAGCCAAAATAAATCAGCAAGAAAGGGTGGATTGCGCCACCCTAAAATACAAGTAATGTTTATTTTTTACCTTCACGAACTGCATCATAAGGATAAATAATTAACTTATTATCAAACCACTCAGCACAAAAAATATCTTCTATTTTTTCATATCCTTGCCTTGAAATTTCACGTTTAACCCAATCTTCATCTTTTTTGAGTTGCTCAAGATTATCATGACTAATACCGCCATTTTCAATAATAAGCAGGGCAATATCTTTATCACCTTGTTTGATAATGGTTAAAGAACCGTTTAACTCGTACCAAACTTCTTTTAACTCATCAAACGAAGCTATGCCTTGTATATTAACTAAGGTTTCAAAATCTCTTACTGGCAAATTAGCTTTAACAAAATTATCTGTGATTAAATGACCATTTTTAACTAATTGAATAGGCTCACCATCTATAGCATCTCGTAGACGTGAATTTTTAGATTTGATAAATCGGATCAAAACAAGCAAGCCAGCCCAAATAGCAACTAACCCCGCTGCCTCCCATGGTGATACCGTTGGGCTCAGCAACGCTCCCCCAACGAGCGCACCAATAACCATACTACCGACCTGATCAAGCTGTGACATTGGTGCAATTTGACTTTTACCTGATAACTTGACGTAAATAAGTAAAATAACTAGTGCTAACAAAAATTTTGGTGCCATTTCTAATAAATACATTTCCTTTCTCCCAGCTAACATAATATGTTGAACTATAATTCCAAATACAGAATTGAACAAAACTTCCAAATTGGAACAGGTAACAATTTATATAAAAATCGGTGTAACTTTTGTGTAATTGACAATCAACTCACATTTATTTTATGAGCAAAAACCAAAATAAGACATGATCATTAAGATAAGTAACTATTATTGTACTCTAAAATTTAAATAATTTATAAGATTATTGCTTTGATTGTGATAACTTATTTCTATTATGCAATATTAGTTAAAATTACAACAATGAAAAACAATAATGATTGTGGTGATAAAATACCATTAATGATGACATAAAACCAACTCGAAATTGCTTTAGATTATTACTCAATACACTAAAGCAACAACGACTATCGTATTACCTTCCTTTAGAATCTTAACCGTTAAATTAACTGCAATATTAACTGTAAATCTTTGCATCCATTTGCAAGCAGGTTTGAGAAAAAACAATTATATTATTTCCAATAAAAATAATATTAGTCGCGTTTTTATTGGAAATTTATCTATAATTTTTTATTACGAAAGAGCGCAAACCAATAGATTGGCCACTTGCTTTTTCCGATAAGATTATTGACAATGTACGCAATGATAACTAATGCGATAGAGCCTGATAACACGGGAAACAGCAAAAAGCTAAAATCATAATTAATTTGATTTGCTGTTAACAATATAACTAGCGGATTAGCGCCTGCTGGTGGATGCACGCATCGCAAAAACTGCATAGCAGCAATAGCACATCCCACAGAGAAAGCGATAACGAATACTGAATCACCAAGCAACTTTAAAAACAGCAACCCAATAAACGCTGAGATAAGATGCCCAAAGATCACATTTCTAGGCTGCGCCAAAGGAGATTGAGAAACTGCAAATAAAATTACACAAGAAGCGCCAAACGGAGCCATTATAAAATAGCTACCAGAGTATATTGTCAAATATACTAATGTTAAAATTGCCAAAAAGCCGCCTAACAACCCCTGTGTTAAGTCGAGTAATTTGGGTCTACTTGGTAGTTTTTCGCCATCGAAAAAAAAGAATTTCATTCGCTATTGTCCTGTTTGGTTATAATAATGATTAAATAAAACTGTACCGATCTGTACAATATCAATAGTAGTACAGATCAGTACACCTTGCAATTTATTTCAGGTAATTTATTTTGAAAAAAACATACAAACGAATAATGGAAACGGCTGAAGCGCTGTTTTATCGAAGTGGTTTTGCTAATGCTGGCGTCGATGAGATAAGAGATAAATCAGGATGCTCTAAAACAACCTTATACAATAATTTTGGCAGTAAAGATAAATTGATACTTGAAGTATTAAAGCAAAGAGATTTGAGGTTTAAAGCAAAACTTAACGAAGCTATCTTAAACCTTAATGGAACAGAAGCTATTATGAAGATTTTTGAATGGCATGAAAAGTGGTATTGCGAAGAAAATTTTAACGGCTGCTTGTTTATCCGTGCAATGGAAGAAATACCAGAAGATTCATCATGCATATCTGATATTGTAGTAGAGCATAAAGAATTTATTCGAAATCTTATTTTTTATAAGCTTGAAAATTATCCCAATAAGGCATCTTTAACAAATAAACTAATGGTAATACTTGAAGGGCTTGCCAATATTAGTGTGGTATACAAAAATAAGCAAAACATGAATCAACAAATTCTACAAGACACGCTTAACCTCGTGCTAGAATTACTAAATAACGCCTTAGTATTTAAGAAAGATTAATTAAAAATAATGCATTATTAAGTATGTAGAAAAAGTAATGAATTTGTATTAATTGCAATTAGGAATTTTATCAAAAACTTTCAGGTAGGTCGTGTTTCAATATAAATTCGTTTTTTGCTTTTATAGAAGCGCTTTTGTGGTTTTTTACTCATTAAAGCGCTTGATCACCACCAACGTCAATCTTACAGAGCCACCTTGCATCAGCTATCTTTTTGGGCAATTAGCCTTAATTAGCCCCATAGTTTTAGCTATCGCTTAGGGATTAAGTGCTCAAGGATTAAGAATAAGCACAATAATATAATGATCACTGCGGGCGCTCAAATGCGAAAGAATGTAATCACTTCATATTTAAGCACCTATTTGGGCAAATAGGTAATGATTACCTGTTATCATCCTTCTCGTGTTTTCTGATAAAAGTTTCTACACAACCGCTGAAAATGTGAATTTAAAACAGTAAGCATGAGTTATTATATATTTTAATAAATTCTGCATGTTAATTTTAGGTAAATAAAAATGATTCAAGAAATATTGGCTAATATAAGAAATGGTCCAACTATTTTAACGTTACCTGAAATAATAAATTTGATGAATTCTCTTCAACTACTAAAAACTGAAGAAATATTAAAAAATGATGAGGATTTTTTACAATTGCTAGATTTATTAGTCGAATCTTATTGTGATTCGGCAATATTTGAAGTTAATGCTGATAATAAAGCCTATTTAAATCAATTTAGTCGCTGGTTAATTAAATTAGGAAAAAGGCATCCATTTGAGAAAAACCAAGATAACTTAAGCTCATATTCAAATATATTTTTAAAAGAAATGTCGAATACCTTAACCTAATGAAAAAAGCTTATATAAATTTATTGTGCGATAGTTGTAAAAAATATTTAGAAATCGATATCATTTAATTGCGAAGATAATTTATTACATAAAATTCAAATTAACAATCTACAACCAACAAAGGAAGTAACCGAAGAATGACTAATCATTTATAAAAAACAAAAGTTTAATTAAACATTAAATAAGCTGATACCTATTAAAAGCGCTAGCAGCTGAGTTAGCTAAAAATATTAAAATTCAAGACAACTTGAATAAGTTAACGGTTTTTAAAATAAAATAATCATTAAAACACCTCTTAGTGCAGAAATGACTATTCATTATGCGAGCAACATCAAAGAAAATAGCTTATCTTATTAGTCAAACTATCAATAAGTTAAAACTTATAATCAAGGCTATTTTATTGTTCGCTTTGTGGGCTTGCTCATACCGACCAATATAATGACTTAAAACACAATGCCGAATATAAAGATAGCTATCGAATTCCTTTTATCTTTTTTGATTCAGATAACAAACCTCAACAAAAAATTAATAAACAAATATCTGGATTACAACTTGTTTATTTATTAAGCAACTGGTTAGGAATTAAATTAGATGTACGACATGATTATATGCTAAATGAATTAACAGACATACCAGAACAAACGCAAATACAAATAAAAGACTGGAAAACCAATAAACTATTTCAGTTTGATCAATTAAAAGAAGACCCAAATCCTTTTAATTGATACTAGTTTTGAATACGCCATCAACAAATCTAAATGATGGCGTTTTTTAGTGCATTACTGAGAGTGCTAATTGTTACCTATTTCAGCAAACTTTTTGCTTGTGTAAGTACGTTTTCAACAGTAAAGCCAAATTCTTTAAACAGTTGATCAGCCGGTCCTGATTCACCAAAAGTTGTCATGCCAATAACTTTGCCATTTAACCCAACGTATTTATACCAAAAATCACTAATACCCGCTTCAATAGCAAGACGAGCTGTCACTGATGATGGCAGTACTGACTCTTTATAAGCACTATCTTGTTTATCAAATGCGTCAGTTGATGGCATTGATACCACACGTACTCTCTTTCCTGCTTGGGTCAGTTGTTGATACGCTTCAACAGCAAGCTCTACTTCCGAACCAGTAGCAATAATAATCAATTCTGGTACGCCCGTGCAATCATTTAGGATATAACCACCACGATAAAC
The DNA here is from genome assembly GCF_001690605.1 of Gilliamella sp. Nev6-6. Lineage (NCBI taxonomy): Bacteria > Pseudomonadati > Pseudomonadota > Gammaproteobacteria > Orbales > Orbaceae > Gilliamella > Gilliamella sp. Nev6-6. Next base: position 44,264 of record NZ_LZHP01000065.1, read on the forward strand.
ATTAGCTAGTTGTTCAGCTGTACGCTCTTGCTGTTTTAGGTTTTGTCTTGAAAAGATTAATGCTGTCGGTCCTTCTTTGCGCTCAATACCATATTGCCATGCAATCGCTGACTCTACTTGGTCACACGGGCGCCATGTGCTCACATTTGGCGTAACACGTAAGCTAGCCATTTGTTCAACAGGTTGATGCGTTGGCCCGTCTTCACCCAAACCAATTGAATCATGAGTATAAACAAATAATGACCGAATTTTCATTAACGCAGCCATGCGAATCGCATTACGTGCATATTCCATAAACATTAAGAAAGTCGCACCATATGGAATAAACCCGCCATGCAATGCAATACCATTCATGATAGCGGACATACCAAACTCGCGCACACCATAATGGATATAATTACCACTAGGATTAGCTAAAATTTCTTTTGATCCTGACCACATAGTTAAGTTGCTTGGCGCTAAATCAGCTGAACCACCTAAAAACTCAGGTAAAGCAGGTGCAAAGGCTTCAATGGCATTTTGCGATGCTTTACGTGTTGCAATCGTTGCAGGGTTAGCTTGTAATTTATTCACCACATCGTTAGCAATTTGTAACCAATTTTCAGGCAAATCACCATCAACACGGCGTGTAAATTCTTTGGCTAATTCAGGATAAGCTTTTGCATACGCATCAAAACGGGCATTCCATTCATCTTCACACTGCTTACCTTTATCTTTAGCATCCCAAGCATCATAATAAGCTTTAGGAATTTCAAAAGCAGGGAAATCCCAGCCAAGTGCTTTACGTGTTGCTTCAATTTCGGCATCACCTAATGGCGCACCATGGCTTTCATGGCTACCCGCTTTATTTGGCGAACCAAATCCGATAACGGTTTTACACATTAATAATGACGGTTTATCAGTTACTGCTTGTGCTTGCTCAATGGCTTGTTTTAGCGCTTTGGCATCATGACCATCTATACCACTAATCACATGCCAACCATAAGCCTCAAAACGTTTAGCTGTATCATCAGTAAACCAACCTTCAACTTCTCCATCAATTGAAATGCCATTATCATCATAAAATGCGATGAGTTTTCCTAATTTAAGAGTACCAGCCAACGAACATACTTCATGCGAGATACCTTCCATCATACAACCATCGCCCATAAACACATAAGTGTGGTGATCAACAATAGTGTGATCGGGCTTATTAAATTGCGCAGCTAAGGTTCTTTCGGCAATAGCCATACCAACGGCATTAGCAATACCTTGCCCTAGTGGACCTGTGGTCGTTTCAACCCCTGGCACATAACCATATTCAGGATGACCTGCTGTTTTTGAATGCAACTGGCGAAAATTTTTAAGATCATCAATTGTCACCGCATAACCTGTTAGATGCAATAAACTGTAGATCAACATAGACGCATGACCATTTGATAAAATAAAACGATCGCGATCAGCCCATTTTGGATTAGTTGGATTATGCTTTAAAAAATCACGCCAAAGGACTTCAGCCATATCCGCCATACCCATAGGTGCTCCAGGATGGCCTGATTTTGCTTTTTGCACGCCATCCATGCTTAATGCCCTTATCGCATTCGCCAGTTCGCGGTGAGATAGTGAGGTTGCATTCATGTTGTAATCTCCAAAAAAATTTTTGAGTTAAAAATTGTTAATACATGCAAGGTAAAATTACTTGCGAAATCGTTAGTCAAATTAACAAAACAAAATAGTGGTAAAGATGGGGAGTTAACTCCCCTAGTGCTCAAAATGATTATAATAATGCCCCAATCATATCTTCTAATTTGCCTTGGTCTATGGCAAAAGCACGGATTCCTTCGGCTAGCTTTTCAACTGCCATAGCATCGCTATTATGTTGCCATCTAAATTCGGCTTCAGTCATTGGCTCTGGTCGAGCAACTACAGGTTGATTTGGATTAAGTTTTTGAACAACAGTGGCATTTGATTGTTGCATTTCGGCAAGTAAGTTAGGTGCAATAGTCAATCTATCACAACCAGCTAACGCTAAAATCTGATCGACTTTACGGAAGCTCGCACCCATGACAATGGTTTTATAACCATGCTGTTTATAGTAATTAAAGATATTGCGAACAGAAATAACGCCTGGATCTTCATCCGCATTGTAAGGATCAATAGGTTTTTTAGCTTGATACCAATCATAAATACGCCCAACAAAAGGCGAAATTAAAAAGACATTTACTTCAGCACAAGCTCGTGCCTGTGCAAATGAAAACAATAAAGTAAGATTACAGTTGATGCCTTCTTTTTCGAGCACTTCAGCCGCTTTAATACCTTCCCACGTTGATGCAATTTTAATTAAAATACGTGACTTATCAATGCCCTTTTCTTTATAAAGCGCAATGATTTTACGAGCTTTTTCAATACACGCTTGTTTATCAAAAGACAAACGAGCATCGACTTCGGTCGAAATGCGCCCTGGCACTGATTTTAAAATTTCAGCACCGATATTGACTGCCACTTGATCGCAAGCATTAATCAATTGCTGTTCTTTGCTACCACCTAATTTTTTAGCTGTTTCAATCGCAGAATCAATCAAATACCGATATTGAGGAAGCTGTGCCGCCTTTAAAACAAGAGAGGGATTAGTTGTTGCATCTTCAGGCGAAAATTGTTTAATCGAATCGATATCACCTGTATCGGCTACAACCACTGTTAGTTTTTTAAATTCATCTAATTGATTCATATTTTTTATCCTCATACAGCGCTTTACTATAATGAAAGTATAATAACATTTATTCGATAATAAAACGACTTTGTCATCGGCCGATGATTTCATTATATTGTTGGCAAAAACAAACATCTCAAACTGCAAATAAGACGTTATTATCAAGCTTTACCAAGATAAATTCACTTATTTTGATTAGTTATATTTACCGTACAAATAATTTCAATTATGAGAACTAAATCACAAAATCAAATCTCTATTAATTTATATTAATCTACCAACAAAAATAAAAACTAATGAATACTAAAATAGTCAGACAAATCTAACAAATGCATTTGATTACCCCCAAGCATATTCAATATGATTTGTTAAATTACAACTTGAGCAAGAATGGCATTTATCTGCTTGACAAGGAAGTGATTGATTTTGCGCTATCAATTTAATCATTCCTTTTTTTATCCAAAACCGTAACATCTGCTCGGTGGCACTTTCAGGTAAACGAAAGTGCCTTGCAATATCTTGCAATGATGCACGGCCTTTTAATTGCACATAATCACGAATTGACGTCATTAACATAACATTAATATGATTTGTAGGGCGAGCCCTGCAAATCGCTCCTCTATTATTATTTTTACAAATTAACCAGCCATTTATTTAATGACAATACAATAATTTTTAACGATTTCATAAACTGAGTTCAACTTATTGATTTAAAGTTGAATATCGTCCTAAAAAACGCATAAACAGCAAAGCCACAACAATAAAAATACAGCATCCTAAGATCCACCAAGTAGCTACAGCCGAATGCCCAAGCAAAGTACATTGGTAATAAATTGTTGCTGCTAGCCACGCAATAGTAAAAGTCCAAATTGCCACAAATATCATCCATTTTGAACCAGCCTCACGATATACAGCCCCTAACGCTGCGGCACAAGGCGTATAAAGTAAAATAAATATCAAATAGCTCATAGCGGCAGAAGGCGAACCAAAAGCCATTTTAATTTGTGAAATCGTCTCCGAATCTACCTCTAAATCAACTTTTAACGAATCCATATCTTGCGAAACAGCAGTGAGCCCTAATGGATCTAAGACCGCATCAGACAAGGTCTGCAAATTTTGGGGAATGGTAGCTAATGCTTTTAAAACGCCTTGTGACAAACTGAATGGCTCAGCTTGTTCGTTATTATCATTCATAGAATAAAGTGAATTTAATGTTGCAATTACCGATTCCTTAGCGAAAATACCAGTAAAAATACCCACTGTTGCAGGCCAATTATTGTTGGTAATGCCCATTGGTGCAAATACTGGAGTGATCTCTTGGCTAATCACTGAAAGCATAGTGTCTTGTGAGCTTTCAGCCCTAAACGATCCATTGCTTCCCCATGAATTAAGTAAGCTTAATACCGTCACCATTAATACAATAGCTTTACCTGCTCTAAATATAAATGACTTTAACCGTTGCCACGTCAAACTAAATAAGCTGCTTAAAGTCGGAATACGATAAACAGGCATTTCCATAATAAACGGCGTTAATGAACCTTTTAATAGCGTAAATTTAAGCACAAACCCCGTTAGCATAGCCACAGCAATGCCGATCAAATATAAAGTAAACACCACTATCGAAGCATTCTTAGGGAAAAATATCACAGCAAACAACGCATACACAGGCAATCTTGCCCCACACGACATAAAAGGGATCATACAAATCGACATAATACGATCACGAGTGCTCTCTAGCGTTCGTGTACCCATAATAGCTGGCACCCCACAACCAAAACCAACTAGCATTGGCACAAATGCCTTACCTGGTAAACCAATAGATCGCATCAATCGGTCAATGACCATTGCTGCTCTGGCTAAATAGCCTGAATCCTCCAAAAAAGATAAACAAAAAAACATGGCACCAATAACAGGAATAAACGTCGAAACAGTTTGAACACCTCGACCAATGCCATTAGCTAAAATCGCGATAAGCCAATTTGGTGCATTTATAGCATGAAGTAATTCAGTTGTGCCATCAACAAAAACAGTACCACACAGTACATCAAAAAAATCAATAAATACTGCCCCAAAATTAATCGCCACCATAAACATGGCATACATAGCCAACAAAAAGAAGGGAATGCCAGTAATGCGTCCTAAGGTAATATTATCAAGTATTTCAGAAAACCGATGACTAAGCTCACGTGGTTTCTCAATCACCTTTTTACAAATTGCATCAATCGTATCATAACGAGCGCTAGCAAGTGCCACATCAATTTCATTATCACACCATTGCGCAAGTTTTAAACGACAATCCACTAACATTTTTTTCTCACATGGCGCCAAGTTATAACGCGAATCATCCAATAATACATCCATCAATTGCCAGCGATTAAATTGTCGTATAATGCTATCTTCGGGTAGATCGCAAACATAACGATTAATCACAGTTTGCTGCTCTTCACCAAGTAGATCAACCGACGGCTGAGCTATTTGTGGATTTTTCGACATGGCTTCAATTTGTTGATAAAAGTGCGATAAACCTTGTTTTTTTGTAGAAGATATCGCAACAACAGGACAACCAATTAGTGCGGACAACATATCAACATTAACCTGTTCGCCAATAGCTTTAATAGCATCCATCATATTTAGCACAACAATTATGGGGACCTGTAAATCAATTAATTGGCACGTTAAATAAAGGCTACGTTGCAAATTTGTTGCATCAATAATATTGATAATAACGCTGTCACTTTCAGATAAAACAAATTGACGAGCAATAAGTTCATCTTGCGAAACACTGAGCGGATCAGGCTCTATCGAATATGTGCCAGGCAAATCGATAATCTCATATTGCCTATGATGATAAGTAAAAATACCCGTTTTACGTTCCACAGTCACGCCAGGCCAATTTCCTACTCGCTGTTTAGAGCCTGTTAATAAGTTGAACAACGTAGTCTTACCGCAGTTAGGGTTACCAATGAGTGCTATCTTCACGCAATAACCTCCATTACTTCAATAGCTTTCGCTTCATTACGACGTAAACAAAGCAAAAAACCACGCATTTTGATCTCGATCGGATCACCAAGTGGCGCAACACGCACAACCAAAACCTTACAACCAGGTGTAATACCCATTGCAAGTAACTTTCGGCGAAAGGGTAACGACTCGGGCAACAATCTAGAAATAACCGCCTCGTGCCCTAAAGGTAGCTGGTTAAGGGTAAAAGATGACATTATTTTTCCTAAAAAAGATGACAGTACTGATAAAAAAGTAATAGCATTAAATTAACAACACGTATTTTAAAGAAAAGTTATTTTTAATATAAAAATGCGAATCACTCGCAACAATGACAAATAAAACGCGAAAAAATGACCAAACAGATCAAATAATAAAAACATATGGCATCAAATAATCAAAAATCAATCTAAGAAATTAAGTTTTTATTTAGATGATAAATTAATTATCACTAAAAATAATAAATAGTATCTGGCTACCAAATTTTTAATTGGACAACTCGTGGTAAACCTACATCAATCTAAGACAAAATTGTAAAATGAACGAGCTATTCTGAGGAACGATCATTGCCACATAATTAAAATACGCACAAAGCTCTACTGTTATAGTAATATTAGCTATTTCTTTATCTTCAACATTAATGCTAGCGTTATTTTGTAATTAAAAATGTAACGCTATCAAAACTCGATAAATCACAATGTAAAAACTTTTAGGTGGATGTGCGTTTGAGTATAAAATTTGCTAATTACAAACCTAGAGCGTCAACACTATTCAACGCTGAATAAATAGCAATAATTATCTTCGAGTGTTGTAAAATATCAGCTTACTGCTTTATTAAATTTTTAAAATAAATCATTAAGATATTATTTTTATATAAAATAAACACCTATACGGCGTTAAGCTATAAATTTTGGGAGGTGCGAGCCCCCGCAATTTTCTAAACTGCCTACTCGGCGTTAAACTACACCACAATTTGGTGTTATTACTCCTGTGTTTTCTAAACCGCCTACTCGGCGTTAAACGATGCCACCCTTTATTAACATCCTCCCCGTTCGTTTCTAAACCGCCTACTCGGCGTTAAACTTGAATACGGCATGTATATATTTTCTTTTTCATTTCTAAACCGCCTACTCGGCGTTAAACGCAGTTTAACAACTACATCCTCTCCTGTTTGATTTCTAAACCGCCTACTCGGCGTTAAACTCAAATCTTTAGCTAAAACAATTGGATACTCATTTCTAAACCGCCTACTCGGCGTTAAACTAGAAACAAACATACTATAAACTTTGTTTGCCAAAAGGCAAATAGGATTTTTGTCTCCAAAAACCCTTTTTTGCAGAAAATCACTAACACAATGTTTTTATTTGTTTTATTTTACAGCTCAAAAAAAGGGTTATAAAGCTTTAGATGATTTGATAAGGCGTAAATTTTACTGTACAACAAAATTGACTTAATTGATTTATAGTGAGCATCAAAGTTTATTGCGGATATCAATGTAAAGCTGTGTCTGTTTGGCGGGTTTTGACCCCAGCAGGAATCGAACCTGCAACTAGCCCTTAGGAGGGGCTCGTTATATCCATTTAACTATGAGGTCATAGGAGGCTTATTCTAATAAATTTGCAAAGATAATGCCATTTAAATAACGAAAAATTTTTTATTTTTTTTATTCTAAGTAATCATGATACAATTGAACTATATTTAACCTCATTAAATTTAATTAAAGATACTATGAAAAAACGAATAGTTGGTATGATGTTTTCTGTGATGGCGCTTACCAGTTGTGCCACTTATCAACCTGAAACAAATTCCTATAGTGACCCATTATCTGGCTTTAACAAAACCATGTTTAATGTTAACTACTATGCGCTTGATCCTTATGTCTTACGTCCAGCTGCAGTTGCTTGGAAGGATTACGTTCCATCACCTGTTCGTACAGGTGTAGTTAACTTTTCATCTAATCTTTCCGAACCTGCATCAATGGCAAACAACTTATTACAAGGCGATGTTCACAAAGCGGGAACACATTTAGCACGCTTTTTCTTAAATACGGTTTTCGGTTTTGCTGGTTTGGTGGATGTTGCAAGTATGTCAGATCCACAATTGCAAAAAGGTGGAAAACGAACTTTTGGTGATGTTTTAGGTCATTACGATGTGCCTTATGGCCCTTATGTTGTATTACCATTTTATGGTTCCGCAACGTTAAGAAACGAAGGTGGTAGCGTGGTTGATACTCTTTATCCTCCACTTGTTTGGTTAGATTGGCAATGGGCGTTAGTACGTGGTGTATTTGACGGTATTGAAGCTCGTGCAGTTGCGATTGAATATGAAGATTTAATTAAAAATAGCGATGACCCTTATAACTTTATGCGCAATGCTTACTTTCAACGTCATGACTTTGTAGCCTCTGGTGGTAAAGTAGACGAAAATAAACAGCAACAACGCGAAGAATCTATTAATGATTTTATTAACGATATTGATTCTCAATAATTTTTATTAAATTATACTAAAGGCTGTCAATTATTGGCGGCCTTTGGTTTTAGGATTTATTTCAACATGAGTTTCATTTCTGGCAAATAATGCCAAAATCGACTTGGCATTTGTTGCCTTTGTAATTTGGGGTTGATTCGTTCCTTGATAGTTAACGCATTACAATAACGTAACCACATGGTTTGAAATAATGCTTCATCCCTAGCTAGATAATTTTTATTCACTTGACTGTTAATAATCAAATCATCTTTATCAGTCAGCGAAACGGGTTCAATGCTATGTAAATTATAAATATAACCATATTCGCGCTTTTCATCATAAATAGCCCACTTTTGATCAGCAAAACGATCTTTAAAAAACTTTAGTACCAACGGCAATACGTTATATATAGGAGCAATGATTGAAAAATAGATTTTATCTTCTTTATCATTAAACACATCTTTAACAGGATTATTTATAGCACTAAAACGTACAAATTGGATCACACGATGCCGTTCTCGGCTAACTTTTTTAGCGATACCATGTACCGCCAGCACATCTTGATCGGCAAAATCGGTTTCGATTGATTGAGATGATTTAAATACCTTGCAAATATAGCGAAAAACGATTAAATCACTTTCGGGCAGTTCAGATAACCAAACATACATTAAATGGCGTAGAGCAACTTTACTAAGTTTGTTAATTAATGCCTTTCGAACACGCTCATACTTGGCATTATCAAATTCGACATGATGTGTGTCAGATACTAATAGTGGCTCTACCTGCTCTGTAGCTAACAAACATTCAGGCATTTTTTTAAGCTTAAAAGCCTCAAATACCGCACATAATAATCCTTCAAAGCTTTTATCGTAATAGAATGCTAACATGCTCTACCATCCCATGACTAGTTGATGTGGAATATTATCTTGCTTTGCCTCTAACAAAGGGCGATCTTGCAAAGAGAGTCGGATATACTCGGCCGATGAATCAAGCACCTTAAATTTCCTCATTTCATGACAAACAATAAAAAATTGCGCACGCTTTAAAACAACGCCAATGCGCTTAAGCGCATCAAAAGTAAGCTTTCGATGACGCCTTGCCATCACAATCAACTTGGCCGATTTAACACCAATACCTGGCACCCGCAAAATTTTTTGGTAGCTATCACGGTTAACATCAACTGGAAAGCATTGTGGGTTGCGGATGGCCCAAGATAGCTTTGGATCGACAGTCAAATCAAGATCGGGGTATTGATCGTTAACAATTTCATCAACATTAAAATTATAAAAACGCAGTAACCAGTCCGCTTGATATAAACGGTTTTCACGCACTCTTGGCACCTCTTGCACTACAGGTAAACGTTTATCGTAACCATTTACAGGAATAAATCCCGAATAGTAAACCCGCTTCATACTGGGTCGTTTGTAAAGTTTGGCCGTTAATTGTAATATCTGTTTATCTGATTCATCTGTTGCACCAATAATAACTTGTGTACTTTGACCGGCGGGTACAAATTTGGGTGTGGCACGAAATTTTTTGCGATCTTCAATATTTTCTAATAGATTTTGATGAATTTGACGCATAGGCTGATAGATGCTTTGGTGATCTTTATCAGGTGCTAATAATTTAAGATTTTCTTCGGTTGGAATTTCCAAATTAACACTCATCCTATCAACTAATATGCCAGCTTGATTAATTAGCTCGTTACTTGCACCAGGGATCGCCTTCATATGAATATAACCATTAAAATCGTGCTCATGGCGCAAAATTTTTACCACTCTAATCATTTTTTCCATGGTATGATCGGGACTTCTAACTATGCCCGAACTAATAAATAAACCCTCAATATAATTACGACGATAAAACTCAATGGTGAGGTTAGCCAATTCACGCGGAGTAAAACCAGCTCTAGGAATATCGTTACTTTGTCGGTTAATGCAATAAGCGCAATCAAATATGCAATAATTAGTTAGCATAATTTTAAGTAAAGAAACACATCGCCCATCAGCGGTAAATGAATGGCAAATACCAGATTTATATGCATTACCTATGCCTTTATTTTTATTATTTCTTGATGCACCACTCGACGAGCAAGAAATATCATATTTTGCCGATTCAGCTAAAATTTCCAGTTTGGTTATTATTTTTTCAGTCATATTGAACTTAATATTTACCTGTTTATTTATACAGTATATCGTAACCATAGTAGTTTTTGCAAGTATATATTGCTGACAAAAACCGTCATCACTCACTATTTTAATCATTTTTTTAAGCAGTAAATTTATTGTAATTGCTTTACCTATATAAATAATTAAGGCGATATTAGGATACAGAAATAAAAAACACGGCAAAGTATTGTTCAGCTTACAACTGTACGCTATAATCAACGCACTTTTTTGTATGAAGCCAGATATAACTTAGGAGCTAAATAGTAAATGAAACGTGTTGTTATTACAGGGTTAGGAATTCTTTCAAGTATTGGGAATAATACTAAAGAAGTTTTAGAATCACTAAAAATTGGCCGTAGCGGTATTACCTTTTCTCAAGAAATGAAAGATAGCGGTATGCGTAGCCATGTATGCGGAAATGTCAAACTAGATACTACAGGATTGATTGATCGCAAAGTTGTTCGTTTTATGAATGATGCTTCTATTTATGGTTATCTTGCTTTGCAACAAGCTATTGAAGATGCAAAATTAACCCCTGAACAAGTTTCTAACCCTCGTACTGGTCTAATTGCGGGCTATGGTGGTTCAACTAAGACACAATACAATGTCGTTGCTGGCATGAAAGAAAAAGGATTACGAGGAGTTGGTCCTTATGCAGTAACCAAATCAATGTCATCAGCAATTTCGGCTTGTTTAGCAACCCCATTTAAAATTAAAGGTGTTAGCTATTCAATGACATCAGCTTGTGCAACATCGGTTCACTGTATTGGTCATGCAGCTGAACTCATTCAACTTGGCAAACAGGATATTGTTTTTGCTGGCGGTGGTGAAGAGCTTTGCTGGGAAATGTCTTGCGAATTTGACGCTATGGGCGCTTTATCAACCAAATATAACGACAATCCAGAAAAGGCATCACGTGCTTACGATAAAAACCGTGATGGCTTTGTTATTGCTGGCGGTGCGGGGATGGTTGTTGTTGAAGAGCTAGAACATGCTCTTGCGCGTGGAGCTCATATTTACGGTGAACTTGTTGGCTATGGTGCAACATCAGATGGTCATGACATGGTGGCACCATCAGGCGAAGGTGCAATGCGCTGTATGCAACTAGCTATTCAAGACTTAGATGTACCTGTTGATTATATCAATACTCATGGTACATCAACCCCAGTTGGAGATGTCAAAGAATTGTGGGCAATCAAACAAGTTTTTGGTGATAACATTCCAGCGATTTCATCAACCAAATCAATGACAGGCCACTCATTAAGTGCCACTGGCGCACAAGAGCTTATCTATTCATTATTAATGTTAGAGCATGGCTTTATTACTCCAAGTATAAACATTGATGAACTTGATGAAGCGGCTATTGGTATGAATATTATTACCGAACCAACTGAACGTGAACTCACAACAGTCATGTCAAATAGTTTTGGTTTTGGTGGCACCAATGCCTCAATTGTAATGAAAAAATACAAAGCTTAATAAGCATTAAGTTAGTATCAATCAATAAAAAACCGTTTATTTAAGAACGGTTTTTTATTGATAACGTTATATGAGATAACTCCATAAACTCACCTTAATTCATGATATTATGCTTGATATTAAAGAGCAATTTTAACTGAAATTAATAATGCCAATAAATTAAGGTTTTGGATGAAAATCCTCAATTTCATCACGCCAACGATTATAGTTCCAACTTACAATTTTGGCTGTTATCTCTGTCAGGTAACCTTGCGCTGCTTGTTTTTGTGCTGGGGTGAGGATCTGTTCTAAATGATTTTGAATTTGCTCGTTATATTCCCAAACTGGGGGGAGTTGCTCAGAATCCCACGCTAAATTGTTACCTTGTTCCTCGATTTTTTGTTTAGCATAATCACTTAATAGCGACCATGCATAGGCTTTAACAATATCATGCTCACGGCCTAATCCATATAAATAGGCTTCGGTAACCCGTAATATACCAATAATCGAGCTATGCTCCGCCATTAACTGCGCATAATCAATCGACAATTTTAAATCTTCTGATTTTAAGGATTTTCGGTATTCAGTTAATTTATTAATCTTTTTATAATGTTCATCTTTATAATGGTCGCCTTGTTGAAATAACATTCTGGCTATCAAGGCCTCGTAGCAATGATAGCCCCCTTCAATGGCATAGTTTAGATATTTAATACTTTTTTCTAATTTATCATCTGGACATGGAAATGCCATTCCTTTCTCATTATATCCACAAGGGCTATACCGCCAGCTTTTTCGGTAAGCAAAATAGGGATATTTTAAATCAGCAAACTTATCCCATAAATAACCTCTCATTTTAATACTTCTAAACACTTTAGGTTCAACTAGTGGGTTACCGGCATTATCCACTAACTGATCGCGATATTTACGTATAAACTCAGTAAAAGACATCATGATACCATCTTCTTTTCCCCTTCCATCATACAAATCTTCCCAATGAAGCAGTTCATAATAATAAGGCATCGCATTTTTATCCCATTGCCAAGCATGTTTAATAAATTTTACTAAGTTATCAGGATTAACGACTCCATAGAATACTTGATCGTCGAATGCATGCCTATATAGCTGTTCAGCTTCGTCTATGCGTAATAATTGATTTTCGGGAATAGTTGAAGGATAAATTGTATAGTCCATAGGTATAGTTTCCGATTCAACATAATTTTTACTTTGCGCAGAAAAACAAAAATAGAATAGACATATACTAATAACCATTAATGTACTGATAAATATCAGCATCAATTTTACTGCTTTGCGAGGATGATTCATTAAATATACTCCAAATTATTTCGATTAAAGACACTCACATCAATAATTCTCGCCTATCATTTCACTTTTTATTATTTTGTTATAGTAATTGCCTATTTTATCAATAACATTTTGATTAGCACGGATTATTTAATTATATATTTGAAATAGTGACAAATCAAAAAAAATTAAATAAAATCAATTAGTTTTCTGAATGTTTTTGTGTGATTCTAATTAATTTTATAAATTTCTTTATGTTAGCAATGCGCTAAATTATCAAAAACCATAAAACTAAATACGTATAAAACCTTGTTTTAATACTCTATCTACATCTTGCAAAATGTACTCATCTAGTTTACCTTACTCATACACCAAAAACTAAATAACTAGAGTGTAAACATGACGATATCATTTAAAGAGCAACAGCAGCGAATTAGCTTTGTTAAGCAATTTTTTGCCAATCAGCTTGCCGAGCGTTTATCACTTATTGAAGTGCAAGCCCCGTTATTAAGTAAAGTGGGCGATGGTATTCAAGATAATTTGTCAGGAACTGAGCACGCAGTACAAGTTAAGGTAAAAGCAATTCCTAATGCACAATATGAAGTTATACACTCACTTGCAAAATGGAAACGTAAGATTTTAAGTGATCACCAATTCGAAGCTGGCGAGGGAATTTATGCAAATATGAAAGCATTGCGCCCTGACGAAGATCAGCTTTCGCCAATTCATTCCGTTTATGTTGATCAGTGGGATTGGGAAAAGGTCATTCGCCCTGAAGATCGCAATTTAACTTATTTAAAACAAACTGTCGATAATATTTATGCCGCTATTAAAGCAACCGAAAAAGCGGTATCTCAACAGTATCATCTTTCACGCTTTTTACCCGAATCAATCACTTTTATCGATAGCGAACAACTTTTAAAACGCTATCCAAATTTACCGCCCAAAGAACGCGAAAACGCCATCACCAAAGAGCTTGGCGCTGTATTTTTAATTGGTATTGGCGGTAAGCTCTCAAATAATGAAAGACACGATGTGCGTGCTCCTGATTATGATGATTGGAGCAGCAATAACGATTTAGGCTCTAAAGGTTTGAATGGCGATATTTTAGTGTGGAATTCGGTATTAAATAGCGCCTTTGAAATTTCATCAATGGGTATTCGTGTCGATCCTGAAACATTAAAACGCCAATTAAAGTTGACTAATGACGAAGATCGCTTGCAATTTGCTTGGCATAACGCTTTAATCAATGGGGATTTATTACAAACGATTGGTGGCGGTATTGGTCAATCACGACTAACAATGCTACTTTTACAGCAAAAACACATTGGCCAAGTACAAGCAAGTGTATGGAGCGATGATACCAAAGTAAATTACAACCATTTACTATAACCATGCCATAAAAATATAGGGCACTACGCCCTATTTTTTGACTCAAGACTGTGACTAACTACTGATAATTAATTCTGTACCGGTACTAATTGATTATCTTGGGGAATCGGTTGAGCATTTTGTTCTGTTGGATTAATTGTTGAAGGCTGTGTTAAGTTGTCCTCATCACTTTGTGTAGGCTCATCTTTTGCATTAGTTGACGGTGTTTGTGACGTGGTTGTAGTGCTATATAAACGAACATAAATAATATGTTGCTGACCACGATCACATGATCCCACAATTTTACCTTCAATTTGCTGTTCTGACTTATCAACCGATTCTAATTTCAGCTGAAACAGTGACGGATCTACGCCATTATTTTTGATTTTTTCGGCAATGTTACGGCTAATTTCATCACAATTTGATGCCGCCGCCAACATCGGTAAACCAAGTAAAAACATGCCGATTAATTTTTTCATTTTTTTCCCTTTTATATGTAATTTAACTACCATCTGCAATAGAAAATGATTGGAAAATTTACCTTTACTTTTTGAATTACAACTACAAATAACATTGCGCCATAATTAAATATCCAACAAATCTGCTAACACAACTTATTCACAGTAAAGTTTGATAACAGTTTAACAAACCTGTTGATAACTAAAAAAACCATTGATTATTAAATAGTTTTTAAATAGATCAAATATTAAACTTCTCTAGTTATGATTTTATTTAGCTTAAAAAAGCTTACTTTTTCAACCTGATTCAAAAGGCCTTGCATTATCATTGAAAACAAAATTCCCACAAAACAGCAATAACCCTATAATTAATTACCGTTCAATGGCTTTACCTTATTTATAGAGCGGTAAAAAAAGCCATTAAGCCAAAAAACACACCCGGCGAATTAGCAATTGCAATTGGCCAGTCTTTTTTTTCTCTTAATAAACCATAGCAAACCCAAAGTGAGCAGTTAATCGCAGCTGCTAATGGCTGAGTAGGATTTGATTTAAGCCCATGTAAATTATCAATGATTTGAGGAATATAAGAAACATACATCCCTAATGATGCAAATGTAGCAACAATCCCTAAAACACGAAAAGCTTTTGGTGAAAGATGCAAAACTGCCTCCTAATATCATTTATTAATTATTAAAGTATGTATTAATTA
>NZ_LZHP01000066.1:0-2209 GCF_001690605.1 Gilliamella sp. Nev6-6
GTCCTTCAGATTGGGTTTGCTGCTATCGATGGGTTTGGAGCAGCCGCATTATCACCAGGTTGCAGCTCAGTGGTGGGATGTATACCAAGTGCATATCTAACATGGTCAATGGCTGATAATGGCGTAACGGGAGCAATGACCGTTTATTATGGCAAAACTTATCATACGCAAACAGCCGAGGGGCTAGCTAAGATATTAGGCGTGTCAGTATCAGATGCTGAATTGTTATTTTCACTTTCAACAGCTGGCGTTACTGCAAAAGGTTTTAGTGATTTAGCCTGGAAAGCGAGAGCTACAGGGCAAAAGTTATCAGCTAAAGAAGTAGAGCAAATAAGTAAGAATGTTAATAAAGCAACAGCTGGGGCTGTTGGAAAGGGAGCAAATGGACAAATAATAAAAAATAGTGAAGGATTGAATGAAGTAAAAATCAATCAAACACCGCTTGAAGGACAAAACCGTCTCAATACGCCAGATTTAGGCGGTAGTGGTAAATTAAAACCCGCTGAAGCAGCCGCTGCAGCGCAGCTTGAGCCAGTATTAGGTAAAATGGAGCGTTATACGCCGCCTAAAGGAGCAACTCAGGGCGAATCTCCCGATTTTGTAATTACCTCTGGACCTAATAAAGGTAAAACTGTGGATGCGTTGTATACAACTGATAAACTATCACAAAAAGAAATTGATGGATTAAATAAGTTTTATGAAAAAAATATGAATACTGGTAAAGGTAAAGAGATTATTGACAAACACTTGGGAAAAGCGGACTTTGTACCTGTTGATTTTAGAGTTTTAACGCCTTCTAATCAAAAAATTTTCATAGATTATATAAAAACACTACCTAAATCGCAGCGAAATAAAATTATAATTATGAGGTAATATAATGGGTGCAGTTATTTTTTTTAATAAAAGTGAGGTAAATAAAAAAGATGAAGGCAAATTTATATCTACATATGTTAATAGTAGTTATTGGGATGCCTTTGGTGATTTGCTAGATGCAGTATTTTTACCTAACTATCCTAAATTACATGAAATCATAAAATCGGAAGAAGGAGAATACTTAAAGTTTTATTCTTTTGTCGAGTTGGACAAGGAACAATTTAACCAATCTGTAAAATTAATAAGGGATTATATTGCAAAGCAGAGTAATCCAACCGAATGGCAAAAAATGGCTCAGGTGGTATGGAATGAAATAGCGGAGCCTTATATTATTAAAGATAATCGTTATCAGCCCAGTTAGATTAATTCCATCTTGAATTTTACATATTAGCAAGTTAAAGGTGACGGTTAACACCGTCACTAAATCCTATAATTCCAATAAAACAAAAGTCTAATAAAACATTAATATCAAAACACTAAACAATAACCAATATTGAATCTTAATCAAACAAAACGGTATAGACTCCTGAATAATTTTTACAAAACGAAGTTGTAATTATCTTTTAACTAACGCTTCAAAGGCAATGTTATCACCAATCAAACACATTCTCAAAATTCCAAAAAAAAGTGAGGAGCAGTGTTTTTGAAAGCTTAAAATCATAAAAAATAACAGTCTCACCGAAGCAGAAAAACAAAACATCAGCGCATTATCGCAACTAGCAGCAGGCCTTGCAGCGGCCAGTATGGGCGGTGATGTGGGTGCTTCGATAGCTGCGAGTAAGAATGCGGTTGAGAATAACCGTTTAACTACGCGTAGAGAGAATAAACGAATTAGAAAATTGGCTAAAGGAGATAAGCAGGAAGAATTACGTTATCTTGCAGCAGCATGTGCACTAATTAAATGTTCGTCCGAACTGGCTGATAATGACCCGCAGAAAGCGGCACTCCGAGAACTAGAAAAGTTAGGCAGTAGTGACGAGTTACAAGCATATAGAGAAACGCTTGCAGCTCAAGAACACACAAAAAATAGAACTATATTTGGTATACCTTATCAAAAAAATGAAAAGTTATTTCAGTATACATTTTTTGATGGTATTTTTGATGGTACAAAGAATATTGATAATGAATACAGCATAACCACTCGAGCAGGAGGAGTCCTTCAGATTGGGTTTGCTGCTATCGATGGGTTTGGAGCAGCCGCATTATCACCAGGTTGCAGCTCAGTGGTGGGATGTATACCAAGTGCATATCTAACATGGTCAATGGCTGATAATGGCGTAACGGGAGCAATGACCGTTTATTATGGCAAAACTTATCATACGCAAACAGCCGAGGG
>NZ_LZHP01000067.1:0-25593 GCF_001690605.1 Gilliamella sp. Nev6-6
TATCTATTTAAATCATTAAAATAAAGATGATCTAATTTTGAGCGTTTTTAATCTATTTATTCTATACTCAGATCCACTATTTTCTGAATAGTTTTTACAATAAACTTTAAAGCATAATTTTAAATAAAAAAGGTGCTTTTGAGCACCTTTCTATTCCGTGATAACATAGTTTAACTTGCAACATTAATACGTTTCATATCTGTCATATAGCTACGCAGTTTTCGCCCAATAATTTCGATTGGATGATTGCGAATTTCGTCATTTACATCACGTAAATAAGCATTATCAACACGGCCTTCTGGAATCGCTTTACCAAGATCACCAGATTGCAACATTGGCATAAATTTCTCTCTTAGCAATGGTACCGCTGCATTAGCAAACAGATAGTTACCATACTCAGCTGTATCTGAAATGACGACATTCATTTCATACAAACGCTTACGCGCAATAGTATTAGCAATAAGTGGTAATTCATGTAATGATTCATAATAAGCTGATTCAGGTAAAATACCAGATTCAAGCATAGTTTCGAAAGCAAGTTCAACACCAGCCTTAACCATCGCGACCATAACAACGCCTTGATCAAAATAAGCTTGCTCGTCAATTTTACCTTGATATTCGGCGGCTTTTTCAAATGCGGTTTCGCCAGTTTCTTTACGCCATTTAAGCAGATTAACATCATCATTAGCCCAGTCCTTCATCATCGTTGATGAAAACTCGCCAGAAATAATATCATCCATATGTTTACGATAAAGATCAGTCATGATCACTTTTAATTCTTTTGCTAAAGCATTTGCTCTTAATTTAGCTGGGTTTGATAAACGATCCATCATTAAAGTAATACCCCCTTGTTTTAAGGCTTCAGTGATCGTTTCCCAACCAAATTGGAGTAATTTACATGCATAAGCTGGATCAACACCATCTGACACTAATTTATCAAAACAAAGTAATGATCCTGTTTGTAACATGCCGCAAAGAATGGTTTGCTCTCCCATTAAATCTGACTTAACTTCAGCGACAAACGATGACTGTAAAACACCCGCTCGATGCCCACCAGTTGCTGCTGCCCATGCTTTAGCAATAGCTAACCCCTCACCTTTTGGATCGTTTTCTGGGTGAACAGCAATAAGTGTAGGCACTCCAAAGCCACGTTTATACTCTTCACGCACTTCTGTGCCTGGGCATTTAGGTGCTACCATTACAACAGTGATATCGGGTCGAATCTTTTCCCCAACCTCAACAATATTAAAACCGTGTGAATAACCTAACGTTGCACCTTGTTTCATCAATGGTTGGATAGCTTGTACAACAGCTGAATGCTGTTTGTCTGGTGTCAAGTTAATAACAAGATCTGCTGTAGGAATTAACTCTTCGTAACTGCCAACTTTAAAACCATTCTCGGTTGCTTTTTTCCATGATGCACGCTTTTCAGCAATAGCCTCTTTACGTAATGTATAAGCAATATCTAAACCCGAGTCACGCATATTAAGACCTTGGTTCAGTCCCTGAGCACCACAACCAACAATTACAATTTTCTTACCTTTTAGAAAATCAGCTTCCGACGCAAATTCATTGCGAGCCATAAAACGGCATTGACCTAGTTGTTCTAATTTTTCACGTAAATTTAGTGTATTAAAATAATTTGACATTATTCTCTCCATGAGTTGAATTATTCATAATCAATTTATCAAGCACTATATATTACTTTTGTTATTGCTAAAATTGATATATTTAAAAGATTATATTGCATAAATCGCAATAAACTTGCTAAGTTAAGTACTTTCTTTTAATCTAAGCCACCTTCAATTCACCAATAAATCAATATGGATGCTCGATATAAGCAAGCAAATAAAGAAGCTAAACTATCGTTATTATTAACTTTTATTTATCTTCTTAGCTGGGTTGTTTGTGCTTATTGCGTTAGCAATAAACTAGGTTTTTTAGGACTCCCATTGTGGTTTGAACTATCTTGCATTATGGTACCTTTAGGTTTTATATTGCTGTGTTGGGTAGTTGTAAAATTTCAATTCAAAAATATCTCGTTAGAACAAACTAAGTGATTAACCAATGCATTTTGATATTATTTTACCGCTTGTTATCTACCTTATTTTTGTATTTGCGTTATCAATTTATGCTTATGTTAAACGCAAAAAAGTAAATCAATTTACTGATTACTTTATTGGTAATCGAACTATGGGTGGATTTCTACTCGCCATGACATTAGCTGCAACTTATATTAGTGCCAGCTCGTTTATTGGTGGTCCTGGTGCAACCTATAAACTTGGCCTTGGATGGGTATTGCTATCCATGATTCAAGTCCCTACCGTTTTACTTTCACTTGGTATTTTAGGTAAAAAATTTGCGATTTTAGCACGTAAATATAATGCAATTACCTTAAGTGATATGCTCTATGCCCATTACCGAAGTAAACTTATTGTTTGGTTTGCAAGCATAGCGCTTGTCGTTGCCTTTATTGGCGCAATGACAGTACAATTTGTCGGTGGTGCTCGCTTACTTCAATCTTCAGTTGGTATTCCTTATCATACTGGATTATTAATATTTGGTATTGGCACTGTAATTTACACCGCTTTTGGTGGCTTTAGAGCTAGCATTTTAAATGATGCATTTCAAGGTTTAATAATGATCATTGGTGCTATATTATTACTTGGGGCTATCATTTATAATGGTGGTGGAATTACGGCAATTATCACTCGATTAGCACAAATTGATCCCGCACTGCTAACACCACAAGGACCAAATGATTTTATGGATTTTCCGTTCATGGCTTCATTTTGGATATTAGTCTGTTTTGGTGTAGTTGGTTTACCTCATACCGCTGTGCGCTGTATGGCTTATAAAGACAGCAAAGCTGTACATCAGGGGATTATTATTGGTACTATTGTTGTTACCATTATCATGCTCACAATGCACCTATCTGGCGCTTTAGGTCGTGCTATTGTTGATGATCTAACAATTCCTGATCAAATAGTGCCGACATTGATCATCAAGGTATTACCCCCTTTTGCTGCTGGAATCTTTTTGGCTGCGCCACTTGCTGCTATTATGTCAACAATTAATGCTCAATTATTACAAGTTTCATCGGTAATAATTAAAGACCTATTTTTAAGCACAAGACATAGTAAAAGCTATAGTGATAAAATGCTAACTCGCCTATCCGTTATTATCACCTTTATTTTTGGCGGATTACTTATTTTGGCTGCTTGGAATCCACCAGATATGATAATTTGGCTAAATTTACTCGCTTTTGGTGGGCTTGAAGCAGTATTTTTATGGCCATTAGTCCTTGGATTATATTGGAAAAAAGCCAATGCAACTGGTGCGCTTTACTCAATGCTTGCTGGAGCAGTGAGTTACACATTATTAGCTGGCTATAATATTAAACTACTATCACTTCATCCAATTGTGCCATCTTTAACTATTGGATTAATTGTTTTTATTATAGCCAATATATTCGGTATATTTTGTAATAGAGAGAAAAATTATGCCTTGGATTCAACTCAAAATTAACACAACTAACAAACTTGCTGAACAAATCAGCGAGCAGTTAGAAGAATCAGGTGCAGTATCGGTCACATTTCAAGATACTTATGATAATCCTGTTTTTGAACCTTTACCGGGTGAAACTAAACTTTGGGGAGATACCGATGTTATTGGGTTATATGATGCGCAAACAGACATTGATGAATTAAAAACAATATTAAATATTGAACAATATTCTTACAAAATTGAGCAATTAGAAGATAAAAATTGGGAACGTGAGTGGATGGATAACTTTCACCCTATGCAATTTGGTAAACGCCTTTGGATTTGCCCAAGCTGGCGCGAGGTACCTAATTCAAACGCAGTTAATGTTATGTTGGATCCAGGCTTAGCATTTGGCACAGGTACTCATCCAACTACTGCATTATGCTTAACTTGGCTCGATAGTTTAGATCTTACAGATAAATTGGTTATTGATTATGGTTGCGGATCAGGTATTTTAGCCATTGCAGCACTAAAATTAGGTGCAAAACGTGTAATTGGTATTGATATCGATCCTCAAGCCATCCAAGCTAGCCGAGACAATGCACAGCGTAACGATGTTAGCGAAAAACTAGAACTTTATTTATCAAAAGATATCCCTAATGATTTACAGGCAGATGTTGTTGTTGCCAACATTTTAGCTGGGCCATTAAAAGAGCTTGAGCCACATATAAGCAAATTAGTAAAATCACAAGGTAAGCTAGGGTTATCTGGTATTTTGTCCAGCCAATCATCTAGTGTTTGCATGGCTTATCAACCCCATTTTGAACTAGACCCTGTAGTTGAACAAGAAGAGTGGTGCCGTATCACTGGCAAAAAAAGTAAAAAAAATAACATTACCCCCTTTTAAGTTAGAAAAAAAATGCGTAATATAGCCGACCTTAATTTGCTTAGCATTGGTGAAGTAAAATTAAAGAATAATTTAATTGCTGCACCAATGGCTGGAATCAGCGATAAACCATTTCGTAATTTATGTTATCGATTTGGTGCTGGTATGACAGTTTCAGAAATGTTTTTAGCAAATTCGGATGTTTGGCATACTGATAAATCAGCTTTGCGAATGAAAGCAAGTGATGATATTGGTATTCGTGCAGTACAAATTGTCGGTTCAGATCCTGATGAAATGGCAAGAGCTGCTGAGTTTAACGTCAAACATGGCGCCCAATTAATTGATATTAACATGGGATGCCCTGCAAAAAAGGTCAATAAAAAATTGGCTGGATCTGCCTTAATGCAGTATCCTAAACTTATTAAAAATATTTTGCAGAAAGTTGTCGGCGCAGTCAATGTGCCGGTAACATTAAAAACGCGGACTGGATGGAATAAAGATCATAGAAATTGCATTGAAATCGCACAAATTGCACAGGATTGTGGCATAAAGGCAATTACTATTCATGGAAGAACACGTGCATGCTTATTCAACGGTGTGGCTGAATATGACTCGATTAAGGCAGTTAAAGAAAACGTTACTATTCCTGTAATTGCCAATGGAGATATTTGTACACCAGAACAGGCAAAAGATGTTTTTCAATATACGCAGGCCGATGCTATAATGATCGGTCGAGCGGCACAGGGGAGACCTTGGATATTTGAAGAAATTGCATTCTATTTAACACATGGACAGTTACAAAAAAATAAAAGTATTGATGAAGTAGAGCAAGTTGTGTTATCGCATCTTGATGAGCTTTATCAATTCTATGGAGAATACAAAGGATTAAGGATTGCCAGAAAGCATGTAAATTGGTATACCAAGAATTATGCTGACAGCGATCAATTCAGGCGCTTTTTTAGTGTACTTAGTAATACAAGAGAGCAAGTAAGCACACTAAAAGCATTTTTTAGTCAAATTAGAAATAACCCAAAGAGTTAAGAATACTATGTCAGAACAACGCGTTACAGCTGCAGCACTTAAATTTACGACTGTAAATTCTCAAGACCAAATAACACAAAAACCTTTGCGGGATTCAGTGAAGCAAGCTTTAAAAAACTATTTATCTCAATTAAATGGTGAAGACCCTACTGATCTATATGAGTTAGTGTTAGCTGAAGTTGAACATCCATTCCTTGATATGGTTATGCAATATACACGTGGTAATCAAACTAGAGCAGCTAACATGCTTGGTATCAACCGCGGTACACTACGCAAAAAACTAAAACAGTATGGAATGAGTTAATCACCTATTGTTTTATATTATACTATGACAAAAAAGCGCCTTCACATAAGGCGCTTTTTGCTAACAACTAAAAAAAATCACTATAATCAATCTATCAAAAATGAATAAACATATTGATAATGAATTTTAAGTAAAAGTTTGTTAAAATACAGCGATTTTAAAATTATTTAATCTGGAGAATTTTATGGCAGGTCATAGTAAATGGGCCAATACCAAACACCGTAAAGCAGCGCAAGATGCAAAACGCGGTAAAATATTTACCAAAATTATTCGTGAGTTGGTAACCGCAGCAAAACTTGGTGGCGGCGATCCAGCGTCAAATCCACGGTTACGTGCAGCAATGGACAAAGCATTATCAAATAATATGACCCGCGATACCATGAATCGAGCCGTTGCTCGTGGTGTTGGTGGTGAAGATGATAGCAATATGGAAACAATCATTTATGAAGGCTATGGCCCTGCTGGTACTGCTGTCATGGTTGAATGCTTAAGTGATAATCGTAATCGTACCGTATCAGAAGTGCGCCACGCCTTTACTAAAACAGGTGGCAATTTAGGTACTGATGGTTCAGTTTCATATTTATTTACCAAAAAAGGAGTTATTTCATATCCGACGGGTACCAATGAAGATCAAGTGATGGATGCTGCGCTTGAAGCAGGTGCTGATGATGTTGTTACTTACGATGATGGCGCTATTGATGTTTTTACCACACCTGAAACATTTGGTGAAGTAAAAGATGCACTTGATGCAGCAGGATTAGTTGCTGAAGCCGCTGAAGTATCAATGATCCCAGCAACAAAAGTCGATCTTGATATTGAATCTGCACCAAAATTATTACGTCTGATTGATATGCTCGAAGATTGCGATGATGTTCAAGAAGTTTATCATAACGGTGAAGTTTCTGACGAGGTCGCAGCAACGCTCTAATGGCCATTATTCTTGGCATCGATCCTGGCTCTCGTTTGACGGGTTACGGTGTAATCCGTCAAACTGGGCGTCAACTTTCCTATCTTGGCAGTGGATGTATCCGTACTTCTGTTGATGATCTGCCTACTCGTTTAAAACGGGTATATGCAGGTGTCAGTGAAATTATACTCCAATTTCAACCCGATATATTTGTTATTGAGCAAGTATTTATGGCTCGTAATGCCGACTCTGCGTTAAAATTAGGTCAAGCCAGAGGTGCTGCTATTGTCGCTGCGGTTAATAATAATTTACCAGTTTTTGAGTATGCTGCTCGTTTAGTTAAACAGTGTGTAGTAGGAACTGGTGCTGCTGATAAAAAACAAGTACAGCATATGGTAAAATTATTATTAAAATTACCAGCTAGCCCGCAAGCCGATGCCGCTGACGCTTTAGCTATAGCAATTACCCACGCGCATACCAGCCAACAGTTAATACAGTCCCGTAAGTAACATATACTAAATATCAAGTAATGGTACACATCTATAAACAAAAAATATAGACAAAAAAATACGCCAATAAATTGGCGTATTTTTTATCTTAATATCGCATTGAAAATGCATGCCCAATATGCAATTCGGTACATGCATTAAAACTAACTATTCAGTTTTTGCTTTTGAGCAGTTGGTTGGTAACACAGCTTTATTTTTATGTTTAGTAAATAATTTAGTTATAAATAAGAAGAATAACGGCACATAAAATATAGTTAAAAATGTTGCTGTTAACATACCACCAATTACCCCAGTACCTACTGCATTTTGACTTGCAGAACCAGCACCACTATTTAATGCTAGCGGTAGTACACCAAGAATAAAGGCAAATGAAGTCATCAAAATTGGGCGTAGACGCAAACGACAAGCTTCAAGTGTTGCATCTATTAACGATTTACCTTCTTTTTCAAGCGCATCCTTGGCAAATTCAACAATCAAAATAGCATTTTTAGCTGACAGCCCCATAGTGGTCAATAAACCAACGATAAAGTAAATATCATTATCAAGTCCTCTAAACATCGTTGCATAAACAGTTCCCAAAATACCAAGAGGAATAATGAACAAAATCGAAATAGGTACTGTCCAGCTTTCGTATAATGCGGCTAGTGACAAGAATACCACAATGATTGAAATAATATAAAGTGTCGTTGTTTGTGAGCCTGTTTGACGTTCCTGATACGAAATGCCTGTCCAATCAAATGTAAAACCTTTTGGTAACTGTTTTGATAATTCTTCCATCACAGTCATTGCTTGACCAGAACTCATCCCAGGCGCAGCTAAACCACTTATACCCATTGCTGCTACACCATCATAACGTTCTAAAGAGGGTGAACCATAAGTTTTTGATGTGCTCGCAAATGCATCATAAGGTACCATTTGCCCATTTTTATTTTTGACATGCCAATAACTAAAATCATCAGGCAACATACGGTATGGTGCTTCTGATTGTAAGTAAACTTTTTTTACGCGGTTATTATAAACAAAGTCATCAATATATGCAGAACCTAAAGCGGTTGATAATACAGTATTGACGCTACTGACTGAGACACCAAGGGCTTGAGCCGTTTCAAAATCAACATTAATTTTATATTGAGGAACATCTAACATACTAGCCGGACGTACTTGTTGCAAATCAGGATGATGAGAGGCTTGCTCAAGCATTTGGAAAAACGCAGCAACTAATGCTTGATGCCCTAATCCCGCAGTGTCTTTAAGCATATAAGAGAAACCATTAGCCATACCTAAAGATGGCACTGCTGGTAAATTAGTTACAATTACACGACCTTCGGTTATGGTTGACGCAAATCTCATGCCGTCTCCAACTAAAGCGTTAACTTTTTGATCGGCACGTTTGCGCTCATCCCAATTTTTTAATCGGATAAAACCCATCCCCATATTTTGCCCACGACCAACCATGCTAAAACCAGCAACAGTAAATATTTCCTCAACAGAATTTACTTTTTCTTCAGTATAAAAACGAGAGGTTTTATTTAAAACTGACATGGTTTGCTCTAATGTGGAACCCGGTGGTAATTCAACTAAAACCAAAAGCACGCCCTGATCTTCGTTTGGTAAAAAACCTGTAGGTAAACGGTTAAAACCGAATAACAATCCAACCAGTATTAAAGCATAACAAACAAAAGCAATTATAGGCTTACGGATAACCTTAATAACGCTTTTCTCATAAGAACGTAAACTTTTATCATAAAAGTGGTTAAACCACTTAAAAAAGCGTTTAGTGCCTGTTGAACACCAACTAAATGGAGGGACCGACTCTAATTTCTCACCTAATGAACTTTTCTTAACTTTATTTTTAGACGGCGCTTTCAAAATCTGCACACAAAGTGCCGGCGTCAATATAATCGCCATCAATACTGATAATCCCATTGCCGTTACTATGGTAATTGAAAACTGGCGATAGATTCCCCCTGCAGCACCACCATAAAACGCCATCGGCACAAATACAGCAGATAAAACAACAGCAATCCCAACTAATGCTGAAGTGATTTGCTCCATCGACTTAACCGTTGCATCATAAGGCGATAACCCCTCATCATGCATGATACGTTCAACATTTTCAATAACAACTATTGCATCATCCACCAATAATCCAATCGCAAGTACCATAGCAAACATGGATAAGGTGTTAATGGTAAATCCACAAATATAGAGGATCGCAAATGTCCCCAATAATACAACAGGTACAGTGATGGTAGGTATAAGTGTCGATCGAAGATTTTGTAAAAATACATACATGACAATAACAACCAAAATGATTGCTTCAATTAATGTATGAATTACATTGTTAATGGATAACTTAACAAATGGAGTTGTATCATATGGAAAAGAATATTTAATATCTTCTGGAAAAATTTGAGATAACTCTTCTAATTTTTTATCTACCTTTACCGAAGTATCTAATTGGTTAGCGCCCGTTGCTAAATATATCCCGAGACCAGCTGATACATTGCCATTATAATGAGAGATAAAGTTATAATCCGACGCGCCAATTTCAACGATTGCCACATCTTTTAATAAAATGTTAGAACCATCGGTATTAACTCGAACAAGAACATTTTGAAATTGTTCAGGTGTTTTTAAACGCGATTGTGCGGTAATGGTTGCATTAAGCTCTTGCCCTTCATTTACAGGTAAAGCGCCTAACTGTCCAGCGGTTACTTGTGCATTTTGCGCTTGAATGGCTGCAATAATTTCTTCAATTGATAGATTAAAGTAGGTTAATTTATTGGGATCAAGCCAGATACGCATAGCATATTCAGAACCAAATAATTGAGTATCACCCACCCCTTGAACTCGCCGAATTTGATCTTGCACAGTAGAATAGACGAAGTCAGCTATATCAGCCTGTGTTTTTTTCGGATTAGTTGAATAAAAACCAACAACTTTTAAAAAGCTGGTATTGTTTTTAGCAACAGATACGCCATTTTTTTGCACACTCTCAGGTAAGCGAGACTTAATACTCTCTATCTTATTTAAAACTTGCACTTGAGCAAAATCAGGATTAGAACCAGGCGCAAAAGTCAATGTTGTTTGAACAAAGCCTTGTGCACTACTGGTTGATTTCATATAAATGAGGTTATCTAGCCCTGTTAAATTTTGTTCAATCAACTGAGTTACTGTATTTTCAATAGTTTGTGCATCAGCACCCGGATAAGTTGCACTAACAGTTACAGAAGGGGGAGCAATATCTGGGTACTGTTCAACAGCCAGCAACTTTATACATAAGGCACCGCCTAGCATCATCATGATAGCAATTACCCATGCAAACACTGGTCTATCAATAAAAAACTTAGCCATAATTCAATCTACCCTTATTTCATACTATTTTGGAGAATACCATCTAATTGCTCCTGCGAAAGCTTATCAGGATCACCTATTTTTGTTACTTTCATTGGAGGGGCATCTTTAATTGGCTTTTCGACAGCGGTTAAATTAAGTAATCCAGTGATAATGACTTCTTCTCCTGCATTAATCCCTTTTGTTACAATCCAGTAGCCACCTATTCCTGCATATACTTGGATACCCTGGCGATATTCTACTGTATTATCTGGTTTTAAAATTTTTGCAGTATATTGTCCAAATTGATTACTCGTAATTCCTTTTTGTGGAACAAGTATAGCGTTTTTTATTATGCCTAATGTTAGTCTAGGTTTAACAAACATACCTGGTAAAATCTTTCCATCATTATTTGAAAATTGCGAACGTAAAGTTACAGTACCTGTTGTTTCGTTAACCGTCATATCAGAGAATTTAATAGTACCAGCTTCGGGATATTTTGAACCATCGCTGAAAAAGAGTTCAACATTATTGCTCTTAATTGGTTCATAAATTACATTTTCATCTTGAAGATATTTATTGTAACGAGTTGCTGCTTCAGTCATATCAATATAAATAGGATCAAGTTGTTGAACTAATGCTAATGGGGAAGGTTGCCCTGCTGAAACCAAAGCGCCTTCGGTAATACTTGATTTACCAATATAGCCATCAATCGGCGAATACACTTTCGTATAATCCAAATTGACTTTAGCTGTATGCTCTGCCGCTTGTGCAACTAATACTGCAGCTTCGGCTCGCTTAGCATCAGCGGCAGCTTTATCGTAATCTTGTTGACTAATCGACTTACTATTTAATAATCCAGCATAACGCTTAAGAGTAAGTTGAGCAATATTTGCATTTGCTTTAGCACTAGCAACACTAGCTACCGCACTATCATAGTTAGCTTGATAAATAGCTGGATCTATCTGATAAAGAGACTGACCTGCCTTAACATTTGAACTTTCATCAAACTCACGTTTTAAAACAATACCACTCACTTGAGGTCTAATTTCGGCAATTTGAGATGCGACAACTCTACCTGGTAAATTAATTTTTAATGTATAACTTAATGGCTCAACCTTAAATACAGTTACCTTTGGTAAACCCCTCTGCGGTTTACCATTATCACAACTTGTTAGTAAAAGTAGGCTGGCAAGCGCCACAGGCAAGGCTAATAATAGCTTGTTAAATCTCATAAAAATGACCTCAGTACACTTAATAATTATTTTATTAAAAATAGATCTTATCTTTAAACGTAATTGGCGATTTTACAAAAAATATGCATAAATTGTAAGTAACTTTACAAGTTAATAGCACGGAGTTCTAAAAAATGAAGAACTAAGTTATGATATTAAAAATATATATTGATAATTATGAATATTGTCAGAAATCAAGTAATATATATTAATTAATTTTTAGTGCTATAACGTATTTCAAAGAAAATGTTATACTAAAAACTAGGTGGGGTTGCTTTAATGAAGATTAATCTAGATTGTTAAAGAAATTAATATTTACATTGCTATACTCCATAATCATTTTTTTCAAAATATGATTGAATAATTTAAGTCTATATTTAATTTAATACAGAGATGGTTATTATGGATAATTTACGTATTGTTCTAGTTGTTGTTGCATCCTTAGTCATTATTGCATTGTTCATCCATGGATTTTGGATTAATAAAAAGGAACGATCTTCACTTTTTAGTTCAGATAAAAAAGAAAAATTTTCACAAAACGCGCAACAAGATCAAAACTTTCCTACAAATGATATAGAAAAAGAGGATGAGGTCATTTTACTCACCCCAAAAACAACAAAAAATAATGAAATCGTTGAAAATAAAGTAATTATCAATGAATCTATAAAAGAAAATATACCACAGCAAGATGATTTATTTACTGATCGGGATGAGCAGCCCAAAATTAATACAGACGTAGCAAAAGAACCCGCTATCGACGAAAATCATGACCTTTTTGAAAATGAACAACAACTTAATCTAATCCAAACAACCAAGGAAAAACATGTTGATGTTGATGTTAATATTGATACCAATAATCAAATTAACCATAACAACAAACCTGAAAAACTAGATATAAATGAAGAGGATCCCGCAACCGAAATTATCGTATTAAATGTCACCGGTATTAATGGAAAATTACTTCAAGGTGATGTACTACTTGCAAGTATTATGCAATCAGGTTTTCAATTTGGTGATATGAGAATTTTTCACCGCCATGTAGATCCTGCAGGTAACGGCTCAATATTATTTAGTTTAGCTAATATGGTCACACCAGGATATCTGGATCCTGAAACCATGCATGAATTTACCACTCCAGGGGTATCTATTTTTATGATAGCTCCAACTGAAGGTAACAACCAGCAAAACTTCAAATTAATGTTACAAACAGCACAACGCATAGCGGATGATGTCAACGGTGTGGTATTAGATGATGAACACCATATGCTGACACCACAAAAAATCGACAGTTACAAAGAGCGAATTAAAAAATCTTGTAACAAAATTTAACCACAACATCAATATTTATCAGTAAATTTAACACAAATCACCAACCACGGTTGGTGAGTGCGAATGAATATTGATGAAAAATGTTTATTTAAATGATCTCATTTAGTCATACATTATTTCAATTAAAGTTGTAATAATATTCCCAAACCCGACGTTTTAATTTAAGAGCCTATTATCATGTCCCTATCGAATAAAAATGAACACTCAGTAAATTTAACTGAATCGATTGAAGATATAACAGAACAATTGACCTCGCTACGAAGCCTAATTAGGCATCATGAGTACTGTTATTATGTACTTGACACCCCAGAAATTCCCGATGTTGAATATGATAAATTAATAAAACAGCTACAAACATTAGAACAACAATATCCAGCTCTTATTACTCCCGATTCACCAACACAACGGGTTGGTGGCACCCCATTAGAGCAATTTTCATCGATAAAGCATGAAATACCTATGCTATCACTTGATAACGTCTTTGATGATACTGGTTTTATTGCATTTAACAAACGTGTTAAAGATCGTCTTCATTTTAATGACAATGAACATGTTGAATATTGTTGTGAGCTCAAACTTGATGGACTTGCCGTCAGCCTACTTTATGAAAATGGGCACTTTATACAAGCCGCAACACGAGGCGATGGAACAACTGGCGAAGACATCACCGCAAATGTAAAAACCATAAAAATGATTCCACTAATCTTAAAAGGTGACAATATCCCAACTCGATTAGAAGTGCGCGGTGAAGTATTTATGACACATAAAGGATTTGAAAAACTCAATTCAGACGCAGAAAAACGCAATGAAAAAATATTTGCCAATCCACGTAACGCAGCCGCTGGCTCATTAAGACAATTGGATCCTAAAATCACCGCTAAACGGCCTCTGACCTTTTTTTGTTACGGTGTAGGCATTGTCGAAGGTGTTGCATTACCTAA
The DNA here is from genome assembly GCF_001690605.1 of Gilliamella sp. Nev6-6. Lineage (NCBI taxonomy): Bacteria > Pseudomonadati > Pseudomonadota > Gammaproteobacteria > Orbales > Orbaceae > Gilliamella > Gilliamella sp. Nev6-6. The sequence goes on from NZ_LZHP01000067.1 coordinate 13,975, forward strand.
CACTCATTATGATCGCTTAATGCAATTTAAAGCGTGGGGATTACCAGTGAGTGATAAAGTAGAAAAACGTCAAGGTGCGCAAGCTGCTTTAGACTATTTTAAACAAATTGGTGAACAACGAATGTCATTAGATTTTGATATCGACGGAGTGGTCATCAAAGTCAATAGCATTGAACAACAAAATAAACTGGGCTTTGTTGCTCGTGCACCAAGATGGGCTACCGCATTTAAATTTCCCGCCCAAGAAGAAGTGACACAATTAAACAAAGTAGACTTTCAAGTTGGACGCACAGGAGCAATTACTCCCGTAGCCAGACTTAAACCTGTTTCAGTGGCGGGTGTTATTGTCAGCAATGCAACATTACATAATAGTGATGAAATTGCTCGATTAGGTATCCGTGAAGGTGACTATGTAACAATACGTCGAGCAGGTGATGTTATTCCTAAAATTGTTGCTGTTATATTAGATAAAAGACCCAAAAACACAAAAGAAATCATATTTCCAACGCACTGCCCAATTTGTGGCTCACAAATAGTTCGAGACGAAGGTCAAGCCGTTTCACGTTGTGCAGGAGGTCTAATTTGCCCAGCACAACGCAAAGAAGCCTTAAAGCACTTTGTTTCACGCCGAGCAATGAACGTAGATGGGATGGGTGATAAACTTATCGAGCAATTAGTTGATAAAGATTATGTTAAAACGCCTGTAGATTTATATAAACTAACACTGCCAATGCTATGTAGCTTAGATAAAGTTGGCGAAAAATCTGCTAATAATTTACTAAATGCACTAGAAGCATCTAAAAATACAACATTAAACCGCTTCATCTTTGCGCTTGGCATTCCCAATGTTGGTGAAGTTACAGCCGAGAATCTGGTTAACCAGCTTGGCAGTTTACCGGCGATTGAAAATGCCTCACTTGAACAGCTACAAACAGTAAATGACATTGGCGCCGTTATTGCAGAAAGCATTATAGACTTTTTCCAAGAACCGCATAATCGCGATGTCATTGAACAATTAACCAGCAATGAAATTGGCATTCACTGGCAAGATCTTAATCTACAAGAACAAAAATCTGACTCTAATTCACCTTTTTCAGGTAAAACTATAGTATTAACTGGTACTTTATCGGTTTTAACACGAGATGAAGCCAAAAACAAATTAAAACAACTCGGTGCCAAAGTAACAGGTAGCGTATCAAAAAACACCGATCTAGTTATTGCTGGAGAAGCCGCTGGATCTAAACTAAATAAAGCCCAAGAACTGGGAATAAAAGTGATTGACGAGCAGGAAATGCTAAATTTAATTGCTCAATAAATATAAATTTTATTGGTGCTAATTAATAGATTGATTAAAATAACGAGTATCAAAAAAACAAGGAGGATATTATGCCTTTATTAGATAGTTTTAAAGTTGATCATACAAAAATGAAAGCACCTTTTGTGCGAATTGCAAAAACAATGATAACCCCAAAAGGCGATGACATTACTGTGTTTGATCTTCGCTTTACTATTCCAAACAAAGACAATTTACCTGAAAAAGGGATTCATACATTAGAGCATTTATTTGCAGGATTTATGCGTGAGCATCTCAACAGTGATAAAATTGAAATCATCGATATCTCACCAATGGGATGCCGTACAGGATTTTACATGAGCTTAATTGGCAAACCCAACGAGGAATTAGTTGTTGATGCATGGCAAAAATCAATGCATGCAGTATTAGCTGTAAAATCACAAGACCAGATTCCTGAATTAAACGAATATCAGTGTGGTACTTATAAAATGCACTCATTAGATGAAGCCAAAGCCATTGCTGAACAAATTATAAAATCGGGTATTGGCATATGTCATAATGATGAAATTGCATTGACGGATGAACAACTAGCTAAAATAAATAACTAGGAGCAAACTATGCCAAATGTCGTTATCGACTTTTTAGAAGGTCGTACAATAGAGCAAAAAAGAGAAATGGCAAAACGCGTCACTAATGCTATTGTTGAAACCCTCAACTGCAAGCCAGAAGCCGTACAAATTATCATGCACGAAATATCAAAAGATCAGATCGCTAATGGTGGCGTGCTGCGCAGTGATAAAGATTGATATTAACATTAAAAAATTATTGGTAAAACAGACAAGATCAATAAGTTAAAATCGCTCTTATATTACATTTTGTAAAAAAATCTCAAATATAAAACATTTGAGATTTTTTATTCTAACAACTTTTGCTGTTTTATAAACATTCAATCATAAATGAATTGACCGCTATTTAACCAAAAGCTTAATGTTTACAATGACAGTGATGCAAATGAAGTAAGTGCCCCATCTTGCTTGCTTTTGTTTCTAAATAGTGTTCATTATTAGGATTTTCGCCAACTTCCAATGGCTCACGTTGCGTAATTTTAATTCCAGACTGTTCAAGCACTCTTATTTTTTCTGGATTGTTGGTTAATAAACGTATCTGAGATACACCTAATAACGTCAACATATCAGCACATAGAGTAAAATCACGTTCATCGGCTGCAAAACCCAACTTTTCATTGGCTTCAACAGTATCTAAACCTTGATCTTGTAACGCATAAGCCCTAATTTTATTTAGTAAACCTATATTACGTCCTTCTTGGCGATGGTAAATTAAAACACCTTTGCCTTCTTTTGCAATTTGTTTTAAAGCTGCCTCTAACTGAAAACCACAATCACAGCGTAAACTAAAAAGCGCATCGCCAGTTAAGCATTCAGAATGAATTCTTGTAAGAACTGGTGTATCATCGGATATATCACCAAATACTAATGCAGCATGATCCTTTTTTGTTGCAATTTCTTCAAATCCAACAATAGTAAAACATCCCCATGGCGTTGGCAGTTTTGCTTGTGCAACACGTTTTAATTGCATTATTGTCTCCGTTTTAAGTAAAACATAAAAAATATTTTATAAAAATAAATTTATCTTCTATGCTAAAATATTAAGCAAGATTATACTTAATTGAGTTTATAAATGGGTTTAGTAATAAAAAAAACAATAGCCATACTAGCTATTTTCTTGATTGCACCTTTAATTATTATAGCCATAAATTGGCATTGGCAACCAGCATCATTAAATAATACATCTAAATATTTATTCTTAATAACTGAAACAGCAAGCTTTCCTTGGGCAATAATTACATCGACAATTTTATTTTTAGTCTTTTGCCTATTACAGTCCAGTAAAACCAAAAATAAAATTATATTATTATGGTTGCTTCTTGTTAGCGCAATATTAAGTGGGCAAATAATTAAACACTTTTTAAAATTGCAAACAGCTGAACCAAGGCCTTATGTACTTTGGATGGAAAAAGAATTTAATATTAGTAAACAACAATTTTATTCACAAACGACATCAGAAAAAAAAGAGTTTATCCAGCAATTATTTAAAAATTCATCTACAATCCCAAGTTGGTTATCTTACCACTGGCAAAATGAAACTAGTTTTTCATTTCCGTCTGGGCATACTTTATTTGCTGTAACTTGGGCTTTTTTAGCTTTGCTATTACTGAAATTCAAACAGCATTATGTGATAACATCGGTTATGATTATTTGGTCGATATTAATTGAAATCAGCCGATTATTATTAGGAATGCACAGCCCTATTGATATAATAGCAAGCGTATTAATTGCATGGATAATTTCATTAATCTGCTGTTTTTGTAATAGAAAATGGCATATAGTAGAAAGGTAATTTTCGAACGTCACTATAGTTGATAGATAGATTAACTGGCCAAAGCAATTTGTATAAATAAACAGGTATAATAAACAAAAACGTTTTAACTAAAAATAAAAAAGAAAGGTCAACATTATGAAATTTGTTATCTCAATTTTATTAATAATTATCATCTTTGCTATCTCAATTGCGATAGGCTCGTCCAATGATCAAATTGTCACATTTAATTATTTGGTTGCTAAAACTGAAATCCGCTTATCGGTGTTATTAGCCATTTTATTTGGTTCTGGTTTCCTTGTTGGTTGGATCTTAACTGGTATTTTCTTTATAAAATCTAAATTACAGCATTCATCAACAAAACGAAAACTGAACAAGCTACAAAAAAAATATGATGAAAGCATGGCTAATCATCAACAATTAAACTTAACTAAAAACCATTAAGAACAGATTACTATGTTTGAACTGTTATTTCTGTTACTTCCTATTGCGGCTGGATACGGTTGGTATATGGGTGACAGAAATGCTAAACAAAAACATCTAAACCAATCTAATCGCCTATCTCGTGAATATGTAGATGGGTTGAACTTTCTTTTGTCTAACCAAAAAGATAAAGCCGTCGATCTTTTCTTAGACATGTTAAAAGAAGATGAAGGCACGCTTGAAGCTCATTTAACATTAGGTAACTTATTTCGCTCACGGGGAGAAGTTGACAGAGCAATACGAATTCACCAAGCGCTATTAGAAAGCTCGTCTTTAACGTTTGAACAACGACTATTAGCCATTCAACAGCTTGGTCGTGATTATATGGTTGCAGGTCTTTACGATCGTGCCGAAGAGATGTTTTTACAATTAATTGATGAAGAGGATTTCCAACAATACGCATTGCAACAACTTATCATCATCTATCAATCAACCAGCGAATGGATAAATGCCATTAACATGGCGTCAAAACTGGTCAAACTTGGTAATGAAAAATATAAAACCGACATTGCACAATTTTACTGCGAATTAGCATCACAGGCTATTGCTAATGATGAGCTTGACAAAGCAAATAGTTTATTACAAAAATCAGCAAACGCTGACACAAAATGCGCTCGAACTTCGCTCATGCAAGGACGAATTTTTATGATCCAAAATAAAACAGAGCAAGCTATCAACTGTTTTCAACAAATCTTACAGCAAGATAAAGCCTTTATTGGCGAAGCGTTACCTTTATTAAAAGAGTGCTATTTAAAATTAAATAACCAACATGAATTTCAGCAATTTTTACAATTATGTGTCGATCAAGACTCTGGCAGTGTAGCTGAATTAATGCTTGCCGATCTTATTGAAAAACAAAAAGGTCTAGATGCAGCACAATACTACATGTATCGTGAATTACTTAAACATCCTAACTTAAAAGGATTTTATCGATTAATGGATTATCATGTTGCTGATGCGGAACAAGGCAAAGCAAAACAAAGTCTTTTACTTTTACGCAACATGGTGGGAGAACAAATAAAAGCAGTGCCCAATTATCGATGCCAAAAGTGTGGATTTACAGTTAATTCCATTTATTGGTTATGCCCAGCTTGCCGTTCTTGGTCCACAATCAAACCCGTTCGTGATTTTGAACAACTTTCTGATAAATAAAAAGAGATCTTTATGTTTTTAATTGATTCCCACTGTCATTTGGACAGCTTGGATTTTAGTACTAAATCTATCGAAGATGTTTTACAAGAAGCAAACAACAACGATGTTAAACACTGCTTAAGCGTGGCAACAACATTATCGGGCTATGAATCGATGAAAAAGCAACTTTTGCCCTACAAAAATCAATGCTCGTTTTCATGTGGAATTCATCCGCTTAACCTTGATGATGAAACGTACAATGCGGAAAGATTTGAAATCTTAGCACAAGAAGACAACGTTGTAGCACTTGGAGAAACAGGGCTCGATTACTATTACCAACAAGACAACCTAGAATTACAACAAACTATATTTAAAGAACATATTCGACTAGGTCGAAAGTTCAGCAAACCAATTATTGTTCATACCCGTAATGCTAAACAAGACACTTTAAAAATATTAAAAGACGAGCATGTCTATTCAGGTGTACTACACTGCTTCACAGAAGACATCGAAACCGCAAAACAACTATTAGACATTGGTTTTTATATTTCATTTTCAGGGATTATCACCTTTAAAAATGCCGAAAATCTGCGAGAAGTTGCTAAATATGTACCGCTTGATCGTATTTTGGTCGAAACAGACTCTCCTTATCTTGCCCCTGTTCCATACCGAGGAAAAGAAAATCAACCCGCTTATGTTCGTGAAGTTGCACAATATTTATCTGTGTTAAAAGGTGTTTCATTGGAACAGATCGCACAAAAAACCACGTATAATTTTTGTCAATTATTCAATCTGCAAGGAAAATTAAATGAATTATAAATTAGCCATTGATTGGGATGATTTTTTAACAAACTATTGGCAAAAAAAGCCTGTAATCTTGCGTAAAGCGTTTGCTAATTTTATTGATCCTATTACGCCTGATGAACTAGCAGGTCTAGCAATGGAAGAAGAGATAGATAGCCGTATCGTATCGAATAAAAATGGTATCTGGGACGCGCAATTTGGGCCATTTACCCAATATGATGACTTAGGTGAAGATCATTGGAGCTTGCTAGTTCAAGCCGTTGATCATTGGCATACGCAAGCAGCGCGCTTAATTGAACCATTTAAATGCCTTCCACAATGGCAATTTGATGACTTAATGATTTCTTATGCAACACAAGGTGCTGGCGTTGGACCACACATTGATAATTATGATGTCTTTATTATTCAAGGTATGGGGCGTAGACGTTGGCAAGTAGGTGATCGCAATCAAAATTATAAGCAATATAGTGCACACAAAGCATTATTGCATGTTGAAGACTATCAACCAATCATTGACGAAGAGATCACCGCTGGTGATATTTTATACATCCCCCTAGGTTGTCCACATAATGGCGTATCAATTGGTGAATCATTAAGTTATTCTGTCGGTTTTATAACGCAAACATCGCAAACATTGCTAAGTAACTTTGCCGATTATATCATTGATAACTTACCAACAGCTATTTATTATCAAGATAAAGATTTGAAGCTACCTGACGATCCGTACCGAATCCAACCTTATGAACTTGCAAAAATACAAGATCAACTCATCGACTTAATCAAAACACCCAAATTATTCAACGACTGGTTTGGCAAGCATATTACAATACCTATGCACGATTTAAATATTATCCCAGTTGAAACGCCATACGATTATTATGAATTTGAATCACTACTAAAAAATGGCGCACAGTTGCATCGGGTTCCCAGCATTCGTATACTTAAAGTGGGTGATTTTGGCTACATTCATGGTGAAAAAATTGATTTACCTATGCCAATTATTGATCTGCTTTGTAAAACAGACACACTATGTTACCAACAGATACAAGACAAAAATACACTTCAAGTAATGCATGATTTTGTCAACAAAGGCTATTGGTATTTTACTGAAGAATAACATAACTTATCCACCGATAATAAAATAGGTGGATAAAAATACAATTTAAAAGCTTTAAACTTGGCTTTTTATAAGTTTTAAGTATATACTTGCCCCGCTATAATTTACCTGCCGTTTAATCACAAATTAAACACCATAAAACACAAATTTTAAGTAACTATCTATTTTAATAACTAGAGGTAAACATGAAACCTGACGTAGACTTCGCCACGCAAGCTGAAAGTGAACACACAACCCCATATCAAAAGAAAACACTTTTTGCATCCACAGTAGGTTATGCACTGGATGGCATGGATATGATGATTTTAGCCGTCTGCTTTAACCTAATTTCAGTCAGTTTTAACCTAACAAAAACAGATTTAGGAACTTTAACATCAGTAACCTTACTTGGCGCAGTATTGGGTGGTATTTTATTTGGGGTGCTTGCAGATAAATATGGACGAGTAAAAGTCTTTTCATGGACAATTTTGATATTCTCCCTCTTTACTGGGTTATGTGCAATTTCACCTAACTATGAATGTTTTTTGATATTCCGTTTTTTAAGTGGGCTTGGACTTGGTGGCGAATTCGGCATTGGTATGACCTTAGTTTCTGAAAGCTGGCCTAAACATAAACGTTCAAGAGCCACATCAATTGTGGCATTAGGCTTTCAAGTCGGTATCATTTTGGCTGCACTAACGGTAAACTTTATTGGTGAAGTTTATGGTTGGCGCTGGGCGTTTGCCATGGGGGTTCTACCTGCTCTATTTGTTGCATGGACACGTAATGGATTAAAAGAGCCAGAAATATGGCAAAATCTAAAAAACCAAAACAAAAACCAAATTGCTATAGGTAAATTATTTAAAACTCCACGAACTACAGCAACAACACTAGGATTAACCATTGCTTGTGCTGTACAAAACTTCGGCTTTTATGGGCTGATGGTTTGGATGCCAAATATGATTGCAACAGAACTCAAATTACCGTTTAAAAACACCATGTTTTGGACCATTTCAACCACCATTGGCATGTCATTAGGGATCTTAATTTTTGGCTGGTTATGTGATAAATTTGGCCGTCGCCCTTCTTATATCCTATTTTTATTCATTTCAGCTGTTTCGATTTGGTTCTATTTCCATCAAACGGATATGTTGATATTAATCATATTTGGCTCAGTCATTGGCTTTTTTGTCAATGGCATGATGGGCGGATACGGTGCATTGCTTGCTGAACATTATCCAACTGATGCACGCTCAAGCGCCGAAAATATTATCTTCAACGTTGGGCGAGGTATCGCGGGAATATCCCAAGTGCTTATCGCTTATTTAGCCGAAATATACTCAACTAGCTATGCACTTGCATTACTTTCAGCGGCTTACTTATTATCAGCAGCTGCATTTGTCTTTTTAATACCTGAAACAAAAGGTAAAGCGCTAGAATAAATAGATAAATAAAAGACAGGGCGCTTGTTCTGTCTTTTATATCAGCGTTTATATCAACTTAACCTAATAATAACTAATCCTCGCCAAAATATGAGACTATACTCGCCGCTATAAATGCGTTATTAAGGTAATACGGATTTGGGTATTGCGCTAGTGATATCCAGCCATCAGCTCAATGTCGGCGAACCCGCTTATAATTGGTTTTATAGTGATCCGTATCTTGCAGTGATTGGATGTTTAAGTTGTTACCCACATCCATGTTGACTGTGTTGCCTTTTAATTGGCTGCCTATGATGTTAGTGTCGTTGCCCGTTTTGATGGTGAGTTTGTTTTTCGCATCAATCACGCTTTCTGTCCAAGCACTACCGTCCGCATTTTCTCGCTCTCGGCTAAAGTTGGTGTAACTATCCCCTAAAATAGTACAGCAAAAAAGTAGAAAATTCTCTATGATAAAAGTAAAAGAGGATTTAATGATGAAAAAAATGACTGAACATCAAATCGTCGCTATTTTAAAAGAAGCTGAAGCGGGTATTCCCGTTAAAGAACTGTGCCGTAAATATGGCATGGGTAATTCAACTTTCTATAAATGGCGAGAAAAATACGGCGGAATGGAAACGTCGGATATCAAACGTCTAAAAGAACTCGAAGCGGAAAACCGCAAGCTTAAACAGATGTTTGCCGAACTGAGCTTAAAATCTCAGCTTCAGGAAGAAATTATAAAAAAGCTTTAGTGCCAACTGGGGCACGTAAAACGTGGGCACAGCAACTACAACAAAATCATTCAGTTACTATTGCTATGAGTTGTGCCATTGTTGGTTTAAGCCGTTGTGCTTACTATTATCAACCTAAGTTACAGGATGATTCAGTGATTATTTCGGTATTGAATGCTATCACAGACCGGCATTTACGCTGGGGCTTTCCTAAATGTTTTCATCGTATCAGAAAGCTCGGCTATCAATGGAATCATAAACGGGTATATCGGGTGTATTGTGAGCTAAAGCTTAATCTTAAAACAAAACGTAAACAACGAATTCCACCTCGGGAGCCAGAAAAGTTATCGGTTCCCAATAAACAAGGTGAATGTTGGTCAATGGATTTTATGAGTGACAGTAGCCGTAATCAACGTCGCTTTAGAACATTCAATGTCATCGATGACTTTAATCGTGAGGCGTTAGGGATTGATATTGCAGTAAGTTTACCCGCAGGAAGGATTACCCGTTACTTAGATAAACTGGCCGAATATCATGGGTATCCATTAAAAATACGGGTCGATAATGGGCCAGAATTTACAGGAAAAACCTTTATAAACTGGGCTAAATCACATGATATAACCATTGATTATATCCAGCCCGGTAGCCCTTATCAAAATGGCTATATTGAACGATTTAATCGTACCTATCGTACTGAAGTACTCGATTTATATCTTTTTAACAACTTAGCACAAGCAAGGAGAATAACCGAAGAATGGCTAACCATTTATAACACCGAAAGACTGCATGAGGCATTAAATAACATGACACCGATTGAGTATAAAACACTAAAACAAGCAGCATGATTTTCTACGTGAGTTGTGTACTAAGTTTGGGGTATTTACATTGGCATTGCCTTTAAAGCGGAAGTTAGAGGATAATTACAACCAATTTTGTAAAAATAATTCAGGAGTCTATACCGTTTGTTTTGGTTTTGGTTTTTGTTTGATTGAGATTTGATATTGGATTATTGTTTAGTGTTTTGATGTTAATGTTTTATTAGATTTTTGTTTTATTGGAATTATAGTGTAAATACCCCCAAACTTAGTACACAACTCACGTAGAAAATTAAGCACCCTGTTTTAGTGTTTTGTATTCAATCGATGTCATGTTATTTAATGCCTCATGCAGTCTTTCGGTGTTATAAATGGTTAGCCATTCTTCGGTTACCTTTCTTGCTTGTTCTAGATTATTAAATAGATATAAATCGAGCACTTCAGTACGATAGGTACGATTAAATCGTTCAATATAGCCATTTTGATAAGGGCTACCGGGCTGGATATAATCAATGGTTATACAATGTAATTTAGCCCAGTTGGTAAAGGTTTTTCCTGTAAATTCTGGCCCATTATCGACCCGTATTTTTAATGGATACCCATGATATTCGTCCAGTTTATCTAAGTAACGGGTAATCCTTCCTGCGGGTAAGCTTACTGCAATATCAATACCTAACGCCTCACGGTTAAAGTCATCGATGACATTGAATGTCCTAAAGCGACGTTGATTACGACTACTGTCACTCATAAAATCCATTGACCAACATTCACCTTGTTTATTGGGAGCCAATAACTTTTCTGGCTCCCGAGGTGGAATTCGTTGTTTTCGTTTTGTTTTAAGATTCAGTTTTAACTCACAATACACTCGATAAACACGTTTATGATTCCATTTATAGCCGAGCTTTCTGATACGATTAAAACATTTAGGAAAGCCCCAGCGTAAATGCCGGTCTGTGACAGCATTCAACACCGAAATAATCACCGAGTCATCCTGCAACTTAGGTTGATAATAGTAAGCACAACGGCTTAAGCCAACAATGGCACAACTCATAGCAATAGTAACCGAATGATTTTGTTGTAGTTGCTGTGCCCACGTTTTACGTGCCTTTGTGGGCACTAAAGCTTTTTTATGATTTGTTCCTGATGCTGTGATTTTAAACTTAGCTCAGCAAACATCTGTTTAAGCTTACGGTTTTCGGCCTCAAGCTCCTTTAAGCGTTTAATATCCGACGTTTCCATACCGTCCTATTTTTCCCGTCATTTATAAAAAGTTGAATTACCCATGCCATATGTACGGCACAACTCTTTAACGGGTACACCTACCTCTGCTTCTTTTAAAATAGCTACGATTTGGTGTTCAGTCATTTTTTTCATAATTAAATCCCCTTTTCTTTTATCATAGAGAATTTTCTACTTTTTTGCTGTACTATTTTAGGGGATAGTTACA